>DASRTO010000619.1:0-10253 GCA_035655915.1 Anaeromyxobacteraceae bacterium | reverse complement strand
TGGGGCCGGTCCGGCCCCAAACCCCGGCAGCGTCATGCCGCGCGGCGCGGCTCGGACGGCGCGGCGGGCGCGGGCCCGCCACGCCGACCGCCAGGGCCCGCGAGGGATGACCCTGCCGGGGTTTGGGGCCGGACCGGCCCCAATCCAAAGGCCTCGTTCGGTTCCGCCACCCAGGGGCATGACGCTTATCGAGATCCTGGTGGTGGTCACCATCCTCGGCCTCATCGCCGCCGCGGTGGCCGTGAACGTGGTGGGGCAGCTGGGCGAGGCCAAGGTGAAGCAGGCCAGGACCGACCTGCACACCCTGGAGAACTGCCTCGACCTCTACAAGATCGACAAGGGGCGGTACCCCAGCACGGAGGAGGGCCTGAAGGCGGTGGTGGCGGCCGGCAAGTGCAAGCCGCAGCTCAAGGACCCCTGGGGCACCGAGTACGTCTACCTGTACCCGGGGCAGGCCCACCCCGACTCCTTCGACGTGAAGAGCTACGGCGCCGACGGCAAGCCCGGCGGCGACGGCGAGAACGCCGACATCGTGAACCCGTAGTGACCCCCGTGACGCCAGCCCGCCTCGAGGCGACCAGGGACCGGGCCCGCCCCGGCAGGGCCGGCTTCACGCTCATCGAGCTCCTCATCGTCATCGCGGTGGGCGCGATCCTGGCGGCGGCGGCCGCCCCGGCGGTGGCCTCCCTCACCGGCGCCAGTGCCCGCAAGGCCGCCGGCGAGATGGCCGGGGCCATGCGCTGGCTCTTCGACACCGCGGCGCTGCGCCACACCACCTGCCGGCTGGCGCTGGACCTCGACGGGGGCGCCTACTGGGCCGAGTGCGCCGACCCGGCCCAGGGGCGCGGCGCGCCGGTCCTGGGCGGACGCGACGACGACGAGGCGCTGGCCGAACGCTTCCCCGAGGAGCGGAACCGCGAGGTGCGCCGGCTGCTCTCCCGCACCCCCTTCGGCGAGTTCACCGACCGCACCGTCAAGCGCCGCGAGCTCCCCGGCGGCGCCGCGCTGGCCGAGGTGTGGACCCCGCGGCTGGACCAGCCGGTGGTGAAGGGAACCGCCCACGTCTACTTCTTCCCGGGCGGCGAGGCCGAGGCGGCCCGGGTGGTGGTCGGGCGCGGCGACCACCTCTACTCGGTGACCCTGGAGCCCCTCACCGGCCGGGCCCGGGTGGTGGCCGGGAAGCCGGAGCTGCCGCCATGAGCCGGGGCTTCACGCTGCTGGAGGTGCTGGTAGCCCTGGCGGTGCTGGCCTTCGGCCTCATGGCGGTGTCCGACCTGGCCGGCACCGCGCTGGCCCAGCACGGCTACGCTCGCGACCTCACCGTGGCCACCGCGCTCGCCCGCGGCAAGCTGGCCGAGCTGGAGGAGACCTACGAGGACAGCGGCTTCAAGGACTTCGACGAGACCCAGGAGGGCGACTTCGGCGACCAGGGGCATCCCGAGTTCGCCTGGCAGGTGGAGGTGAAGAAGCCCGACACCACCCTGGGCCCCGAGCAGCTGCTGGCGATCCTCCTCGGCCAGAGCGGTGCCGACGCCAACACCCAGGAGCTCCTGCAGAAGCTGCTGGGGTCGCCCCAGGCCGGCGGCCAGGCTTCCGGCCCGACCAGCGCCATGGCGGGCGCGCCGGGAGGGCTGCTCGGCGGCGTGCTCTCGGCCCAGCTCACCGCCTTCGGCGAGCAGCTCAAGAAGGCCTTCCGACAGGTGACCCTCACCGTCGCCTGGCGGGACGGCCGCACCCGGCACCAGTTCGACGTCACCACCCACCTGGTGGTGCTGAACCCCAAGGCCCCCGGCGGCGCACGGGGCGCCTCCCCCGACGTCCCGCCGAACCTCCAGGCCGCCGCCAGCACCGCCCTGCCCGCCCTGCCGGGCGGCGCCGGCCTGCCCGTTCCGCCGGGCCTCCCCGGCCAGCCCGCCACCCCCAAGACCGGCCCGGTCCAGTGAGCGCCACCCGCCAGCGCGGCTTCACCCTCCTGGAGGTCACCATCGCGGTGGCCATCACCGCCGTCATGGCCGCCATGGCCTTCGGGGCCTTCCGCCGCGCCGACGCCGCCCGCGAGGTCACCGACCAGCAGGAGGAGCGCTACGCCGGGGCCCGGGTGGCCCTGTCGCGCATGGCGCAGGAGCTCGGCGAGGCCTTCCTCTCCGAGCACTACGACCGCAGCCGCTTCCCCCGGGAGCGCCCCACCCTCTTCCGCGGCCGCCAGGACGGGATCCTCTTCGCCTCCATGTCCCACCAGCGCCTCACCCGCGACGCCAAGGAGTCGGACCAGTCGCTGGTCGAGTACTCCCTCGACCGCGACCCGGAGTTCAGGGAGGAGCAGGCCCTCTTCCGGCGCGAGAAGATCCGCATCGACGACCAGCCCGATCGCGGCGGGGCGCGCGCCCTGCTGTGCCACCACGTGAAGTCGTTGGAGCTCTCCTACTGGGACTGGTCGAAGCAGGAGTGGGTCCGCGAATGGAGCACCGCCCCGGGGGAGCGGCCGCTCCTGCCCACCCGGGTGCGGGTGAAGCTGGTGCTGCGGATGTCCGACGGCCGAGAGGTGCCCTTCGAGACCCAGGCGCGGATCGCCATCGTGCGGCCGCTGGACTTCTAGATGAGCTGGAACTGGAAACACTGGCCGGGGTGGGGCCCCACCGAAGCTGGGGAGGGGCGGCACGCCCCTTCCTCCGAACGAGGCGCGGCCCTGCTCATGGCCCTCACCACGGTGGCGCTGCTGACCGCCATGACGGTAGACCTCGCCTACCAGCGGCGCGTCTCGCTGCAGATCGCAGTGAACGCCCGCGACGAGCTGCGCGCCGGGGCCCTGGCCCGGAGCGCCGTGAACCTGTCCCGGCTGGTGCTTCACTTCCAGCGGGAGCTGGACCGCACCGCCGGCGGCGCCGGTCAGGCCCTCTCCCAGCTGACCGGCGGGAAGACGCCCGCACTTCAGCTTTCCATCCGCCTGTGGGAGATCGTCCCGGTGGACTCGAGCACCGCCAGCCTTTTCGCCGCCGGGGCCGCGCCGCCGGAGGCGCGCCCGGCGGCGCCCGGGTCGGCTGGAAAGCCCGACAGCCTCTTCGCCGGAGCCGAGCCGCGGACCTTCGGCGATTACCAGGGGAGCTTCCGCGCCCGCATCGAGGACGAGGACCGCAAGGTGAACCTGCCCCAGTTCGCCAACACCGCGCCGGTGGCCGGCCCGCAGCTCCTGCGCTTCATGCAGCTCGTCAAGGACCCGGCCTACGACGCCCTCTTCGACCGCGACGACCAGTGGGGAAACCGCTGGACCCGCGCCGACGTGGCCGCGGCCCTGCGCGACTGGGTGGACGAGAACCAGACCACCACCGTGGTGGGGGCCAACCCGGCCGCGCCCTTCGAGGAGGGGTTCGGCGACGAGAACTTCCCCTACGACCGCGGCGAGAGCCGCTACCTGGCCAAGAACGCCCGCTTCGACTCGCTGGACGAGCTCCTGATGGTGGGCGGCGTCGGCGACGCCTTCCTGGCGGCCTTCGGGAGCCAGATCACCGTCTATCCCTCGGTGAACGCCAAGACCAACATCAACACCAACGACCCGGCCGAGATGATGGTCAACATTCTGGCCATGCTGGATCCGCCCGGCGTGCCGCAGGCGGCGCTGCTCGACCAGGGCTTCCCGCAGCGGCTGGACGCGGCGCTGCGCCTGGCGCGGCCGCTGCCCTTCCTGGCGCTGGGGGTGTCGCAGTTCGCCCAGATCCTGGCCGGGCTGGGGCTGCGGGTGCAGCCGCTCTACCTGCAGGCCCAGGACACCGACGCGCGCAACTCCTTCGGCTCGCGATCCAGCACCTTCACCATCCACGCCACCGGCCAAGCCGGGAGCGTGGAGAAGACCATCACGGCTGTGGTCACCTTCGACGAGCGGGCCGGCCCGCTCGTCGCCGACCTGGGGCGGCTCATCCACTGGCGGGAGGATTGACGGATGCCACAGCGCGTCGCGGGCCTCGACCTGGGGTCGGCCTCGGTGAAGGCGGTGCTCCTCGAGAGCACCTTCCGGGGCCACGCGGTGCTCGACGCCGCCAGCGTCCCGGTGGCGCCCGACGGCGAGGGACAGCCCGGGCTGCGGGAGCGCCAGGTAGCGGCGCTGCAGGGGCTCCTCGCCTCCCGCGGCTGGCACTTCGACGCCGCCGTGGCCGCCTGGCCCGGCGCCGGTGCCGCCAGCCACCTGGTGGCGCTCCCCTTCTCGGACCCGAGGCGCATCGCCGAGACGGTCCAGTTCGAGGTGGAGGGGCAGATCCCCTTCGACCTCTCCGAGGTGGCCTGGGACTGGCAGGTGCTGGAGACGCGCGCCGGCCGCACCGACCTCTACGTAGGGGTGGTGCGGCGCGAGGAGATGAAGGCGCTCCTGGGGCACCTGGCCGGAGTGGGGATCGATCCCCGGGTGGTGCTCCCGGCCGGCCCGGCCTACGCCGCCCTGCCGGCGGCGGGCGCGCTCCGGGCCGGGGAGGCCGGGGAGGGAGCGGCTGGGGCCGAGGTGATCCTCGACGTGGGCGCCGAGCGGGTCAGCGCCTGCGTGGTGGCCTCCGGCCAGTGCCTGTGGGCCCGGACCTTCCCCGGCGGCACCGCCGCCCTGGCCCGGACGCTGGCGAGGGACCTGGGCCTCCCGGAGGAGGCGGCGCGCCGGCTCCTCGAGGCCGAGTGCGCCGGCTCCCCGGCGCCGCCGGAGCTGGCCGCGGCGGCCGCCGACCCGCGGGCCGCCGAGTCGCTGCGGCGCGGCCTCTCCTCGCTGGTGCGCGAGCTCCGGGCCACCCTCAAGTCCTGGGAGGCCCGCGGGGCTCGCCGGCCGCTCCGGCGCCTCCGGCTCTGCGGCGGCGCGGCGCGGCTGCCGGGCCTCGCCGACCTGCTCTCCGCCGAGGTGGGCGCGCCGGCCGAGCCCCTGGCCCTGTCCGGGCCCGGCGCCGAGCGCATCCCCGAGGCCGAGGCCCCCGGCTACGCCCTGGCGCTGGCGCTGGCCTTGCGCGGCCACCTGGGCGCCCGCGCCGGCCGGCTCAACCTCCGGCGCGGCGACCTCGCCAGCACGCGGGACTTCGAGCACCTGCGGGGCCGCCTGGCGCGGCTCGCCGTGTACGCCGGCCTGGTGCTGCTGTTGGCCCTCGGCAGCGCCACCGCCAGGACCGTCGCCCTGTCGCGCCAGGAGAGGCTGCTCGACCGCTCCCTGTGCGAGGTCACCCAGCAGGTG
Source organism: Anaeromyxobacteraceae bacterium (assembly GCA_035655915.1). GTDB lineage: Bacteria > Myxococcota > Myxococcia > Myxococcales > Anaeromyxobacteraceae > DASTPH01. The sequence continues at coordinate 5,062 of DASRTO010000619.1, read as the reverse complement.
ACCGGCAAGTGCTACGAGGACTTCTCGGTGGCCGAGTCGGTGCTGCGCGGGCGGGGCACCCCGGCCGCCGCGGTGCCGCGTCTCTCGGCGGTGACCGTGCTGGCCGAGCTGGCAGCGCGCACCCCCGAGGTGCCCTTGAAGCTCGACCGCATCGAGATCACCCGCGAGAAGCTGCACCTCCAGGGCTCCACCGACTCCGCCGAGAACGTGGACAAGGTGGTGGAGGGCCTGCGCGCCTCCCGCTGCTTCGCCGAGGCCCGCTCCGGCGGGGTACGCAAGCGCGGCTCCGACGCCCGCTTCGAGTTCACCATCGACTCCGACCTGGCCTGCGAGGGCGCTCCCGCCGCGGCGGCCGGAAAGGCGGCCCCATGAGCGACCTGTGGCGCCGGCTCCGCGCCGCCGCGGAGGCCTGGCTCTCGCGGCTGTCTCCGCGCGAGCGGGTGATGGTCTCGGCCGCGGCCGCCGCGGTGGTGCTGTTCGTGCTGCTGCTCGTCGGCACCGGCATCTCCCGCTCCATCTCGGCCCGCGAGTCGCGCATCGAGGAGAAGACCCGCCTCCTGGCCCAGATCGGGCGGCTCACCCAGGGCTACCGCCAGGTGCAGGCGGAGCGCGCCGCCCTGGAGTCGCGCCTCAAGGCGCCGGGGGTGCCGCTCATGAGCTTCGTGGCCCAGACCGGCCAGCAACTGGGCGTGGAGGTGAACGACCTGCGCCCCGGCACCCCGGGAGGCTCCGAGGGCATCTCCGAGGAGAGCGTGGAGGTCAGCCTGGCCCGCATCGACCTGCCCAAGCTGGCTCGGCTCCTGGAGGGGCTGGAGCGCGGGCCGGGGGTGGTGAAGGTGCGGCGGCTCCGGGTGACCACCCGCAACGACGACCCGATGCTGGTGGACGTGACGCTCCTGGTGGCGACCTACCGCCTGAAAGGGTGACCATGAAGCTCCCGCGGCTGCCGGTGCTGGAGGGCTGGAGGAAGCGCGCCGCCTACGGCGCCTTCTTCGCTCTCGCCTTCCTGCTGGCGCTGCAGCGAACCTTCCCGGCCGACGCGGTGCGGGAGCGGCTCACCCTGGAGGCGGCGGCCCAGGGGTGGCAGGTGCGCATGAACGACATCGCCCCCAGCGGCTTTGCCGGGGTGCGCATGAGCGAGGTGACCCTGGAGTCGCGGGACGGGACCCGCATCCCCCTGGAGCAGGCCCGGGTCTCGCTCCGGCTGTGGCCCCTGCTCCTGGGGCGGCGCAGCCTGGCCTTCGACCTCCGGCTCTTCCAGGGACGCCTCGAGGGCGTGGTGGAGACGCGGAGCGGCGCCCAGCGCCTGGCGCTGCGCGGCCAGGGGATCGACCTCGCCACCGCCGCGCCCCTGAAGCAGGTGGTGGGCGGCCTGGACCTCTCCGGCGTGCTCCGGACCGACCTGGACGTGACCCTCGATCCCAAGGACCCGCAGAAGACCTCCGGGCGCATCGAGCTGGCCGTGGAGCGGGCCGGGCTCGGCGGGCAGGTCTCCTTCCCCGGCACGTCGGGCGCGCTCACCATCCCCAAGGCCTCGCTGGGCACCGTGACCGGCCAGGCCGCCGTCAAGGCCGGCAAGGCCGAGTTCGAGAAGCTGGAGGCCCGCGGCGGCGACCTGGAGGCCACCGGCGAGCAGCTCTACTTCATGGTGCAGCCGCGCCTGGAGTTCGCCCCGCTCTTCGGCCGCGCCCGCCTCAAGGTGGCCGAGGGTTTCTGGCAGAAGGCGCCGGCGCTGCGCTCGCTGGCCGACACCGCCCTGGCCTCCTCGCGCCGTCCCGACGGGAGCTGGCAGTTCCAGATCTACGGCAGCCTGGGGCACCCGCAGGCGAAGGCCCTCGGCGGGCCGTGACGCCCCCGTCCGTCACCCGGACCTCCTCCCACCTCCGGGCGATCGGAACGGGCGCCGGTCACCGCGGGCGCGCGGGGGTGGGATCCGGGGACGGCGGCCCGGTCTCGCCGGAGGCCGCCTACGGAGCGAGCAGCGGGCGATGCGATGCGCGCGACCCGCGAGCCGCGCTTGCGGCGAGCAACCGGCGAGGAGCGCCGACGCCCCGCCTGCTCCGTGGGCTGCGCGACCGCCGTTTGCGAGCCGCCGCGCGCAACACGTCGCCGCGCGACCTTCGCCCCTCGGTTGCGAGCGAGTAAAGCCGCCGGAGGCGAGACCGGGCCACCCTTCGGCGCCGTCGGGGAAGGGCCAGGGGCGAGATCAGGCCCGGCGCCGCTTCTTGCGCCTCCGGGGAGGTTCCCCCACCGCCGCCGGCAGCTGGGGCCGGGTGGGCTCGCCCTCGGGCTCGGCGGGGCGCTCCTCGCGCAGGCCGGGTAGGGAGATGACGAACTCGGCGCCGCCCCCTGTCGGCGAGGAGACCGCGATGGTCCCCTGGTGGGCCTTGACGATGCGCTGGCAGATGGCGAGGCCCAGGCCGGTGCCCTTCTCCTTCGTGGTGAAGAAGGGGACGAAGACGTTCTCGCGGGCCTCGTCGGGGACACCCGGCCCGGTGTCGCGGAAGCGGATCTCCACGGTGTCGCTGCGGAAGGGGGCGTCGCGCCACAGCGCCAGGTCGTCGCGGGCCCGGCGCGTGGACACGGCGAGGCGCCCGCCCTGCGGCATGGCCTGGACGGCGTTCAGCGCCAGGTTGAGGAAGACCTGCTTCAGCTGCTCGGGGTCGCAGGCCACCCGGGGCAGCCCCTTGGACAGGTCGAGCGCCAGCTCGACGTTGGCCGGCAGCTGGCCGGCGAGCAGCTTGAAGGTGCGCTGCAGGATGTCGTTGACGTCGCCGGGGGCGGTGACCGACTTGAGGGGGCGCGAGTAGTCGAGGAACTGGGTGACCACCCCGTTGAGGCGATTCACCTCCTCCACGATGATCTCCAGGAACTCGCGGTCGTCGGCGGGGAGCTTGCCCGGGTCGAGGTACTCGGTGGCCCCCTTGATGGCCGCCAGGGGGTTGCGGATCTCGTGGGCCAGCCCGGCCGCCATCTCGCCCAGCGCCGCCAGCCGGTCGCGCTCCTTCATCTGCTGGTAGAGCTTGGAGTTCTCGATGACCAGCGCGCAGCGCTCGGCCACCTCGATCAGGGCGGCGATCTCGTCCGAGGCGAAGGCCTCGGCCACCCGCTCGTCCCAGCAGGCCAGGAAGCCCACTACCCGGTCGCCGGCCGCGAGCGGCATGCACAGGCCCGAGCGCATCACCCCCATGGCGGCGCGGGCGTCGTCGAGGCGGGAGAGCTCCTCGACCACGCCCGGCGGCCCCGGGGGCGCTCCCGGGTCGCGGTCCGGGGCGGCCGGCAGGAGCGCCCGCAGCTCGGCAGCGCGCCGCTCCAGGTTCTCGAGGAGCACCGCCTTCTGCCCGCCGCTGGCCACCGCCAGGAGCGCCCGGGCAGTGCCCGCCTCCAGGAAGGGCGCCGGGGGTGGGCCGCGGGAGTCGAGCAGCCGGTAGCCGGGGCGGTCGTCGGCCACCAGCCACAGCGAGGCATGCGTCACCCGGCGGGTCTCCATGAGCCCGTCGAGCACCACCGCCCCCAGGCGGGCCGGGTCGATGACGTTGGCGATGCGCGCCTGCAACCTATCCAGCTGCCGCACCAGCTCGTAGCGCTCGCGGAAGAGGGTGGCCACCACCCACTCCTCCACCGTGGCGCGGATGGGCTCGAACAGCGACAGGATCACGAAGGAGGCCACCAGGGTGTTGAAGTAGAAGAGCTCGGGCCGGTTGCCCACCCACGAGACCAGTCCGCCGTAGATCACCATCAGCACCAGGCCGAGGGTGGCCACCACCACCACCTTGCCCAGGAACTCGTGCAGGTCGAGGAGCCGGTGCCGCTGCAGGGTCTGTGAGAGGAAGAAGAGGAACAGCGTCTGCGAGATGAAGCCCAGCCCGTCGAGCGGGTAGGGGATGCCGAAGCGGGGCAGGAGGTCGAGCGAGGAGAAGACCACCGCCACCACCGCCCCCACCGCCAGGTAGAGCAAGCGGGCCCGCTCCACCCGCGTCGGTGCGGCCAGCAGCTTCCGCCACAGCACCGACAGGACCGCGCCCAGGCCGCCCACCACGTAGACCGTGACCGCGAACTTGGCGACGTTGCTCTGGATGAGCGGGGAGGCCGCGACGCCCAGGCCGGAGAGCGACCCCGCCAGCATGAGGTTCCGCGCCCGGCGCGCCGGCCGCCGCGGCACCCCCAGGAACTCGAGGAAGAAGGCCAGCGACGCCGCCGGCAGGAGCGCCGCCGACGCCACCGCGATGCGCTCCCAGGTGGCATGCCCGAAGCTGGCCTGCGGCCAGCGGTGGAGGAACTCGGCCGCCGAGTAGAGGAAGAGGTCCAGGGAGAGGAACGCGAAGAGGGTGAACACCCGCGGCCGGGCGGAGCGGAGCAGGGCCGCGCCGGCCAGCGCCAGGGAGACGATGGCGGCGAGGAGCGCGGCCTGGGAGCGGATGTCCACGCCCGAATCCTACTGCGCTTCGGCCCCGGATCCACCGCCCGGGGCCGGGGCCTTGACCCGGCGGGCGCCGGGTCGCACTCTCGGGGGGCGGATGTCCCCGTCGTCGCTCGCCATGGCCTTGGCGCTCCTCGCCGCCCCCGGGCCGCCCCCGTCCCCCGCCGCCCGCGTCTTCACGGAGGCCGACCTGTCGCCGCTGCTCGACCCGTCGCTGGATGGGGCCCGGGCCGACTTCGAGGCCGAGCGCTGGGACGAGGCGGCGCGCGCCCTGGCGCGCAGCCGCCGGCCGGCTGCCCGGCTGCTGCGGGGCCTGGCGCTCGCCAACGCGCACCGCGGCGAGGAGGCGGCCCGGGCGCTCTCCGGCCTGGGCGGGACGCTGCCGGACGCCGCCGACCGGGTCCATTTCTGGACCGGGGTGGCCCTGGAGGACGCCGGCCGGCGCGCCGAGGCCGCGGCGGCCTACGGCCGGGTGCCGCCGGGGTCGCTGCTGCACGCCGAGTCGCTCCTGGCGCGGGCGCGCCTGCTCCTGGCCGACGGGCGCGAGGCGGCGGCGCTGGAGGCGCTGCGCCCGGCGCTCCCCGAGCCGGCCCCGCCCGACCCGTCGCGCCCAGACGCCGGGGCGGGGGCGCTGCTCCTGGC
>DASRTO010000618.1:0-6743 GCA_035655915.1 Anaeromyxobacteraceae bacterium | reverse complement strand
GAGGCCGAACCGCGAAAGGCGAAGGGCCCGGACCAAAGGCCGAGGCCAGTGATTCCCGGCCCTTCAATGGTCGGGGAGACAGGATTTGAACCTGCGACCCCTTGGTCCCGAACCGCTTCCGGCAGATTCACATGGCGTATCACCGGTTACGACGGCGAGCCATCCCGTGGATTCCCCTGGACACGCGTCCGTGCCCGGATCGCATACCGAAGTACCGATCGCATACGGAACCACGCCGTTTGGCGCGCCGGTGGCGCAGCCCGGCAGGGGCGCGGAACCGTGGATCTCTCCCGCCGAGGTGGCAGACCGGCTCAAGGTCAGCCGGGCTACCGTTTACGCGCTCGTGAGGTCCGGCGCGCTCGCTCACCGGCGCGTCGGGCTACAGATACGGATTCCTGAGATGGCCCTCGACGCGTTCCTGCGCAGCTGAGGCGTAGCAGGCGCCGAGGCAGTGGCGCCACCCTCGGGAGGAGTCATCGAGCAGCGGCACCTCGCCATCGACTTCCCTGCTCAGGCCCTGCACAGAGACCATGTGCACGTGCCCCTTCGCGTCGCGCCTCGGCCCGAATCACGACCACTCCGCGGCCGAGGGCGGTCAGGACTCGTCGAGGCCGGCGTAGCTACTCGTCGCTAGAGAAGGCCAATTGTGCTCTCCCCGTTCTCCGACTCGGAGAGCACAATCAGCATCGAGGCCGGGCGCGCGGCCGCGAAATCGGAGGATCAGCGCGCGGCCATCGTGAACGTGCTCTCAGAGCTCTTGCCCAGTCCGGCCGCGGTGGGCGATGGCGCGCAGCCCGACTGGGCGCAGAGCGCCAGAGCGGATGCCGTTCCGCTCGCTGCGGATCACACGGACGGCGGCCGCGGAGCCGGCCGGAGTCTCGGGAAGGCCCGCACACAGGTACCGGAAGAGGTAGAGCCCCCGGCGGACGTCGATGCGGGGGAAGGCTTCCCCCAGGGCGAAGAGCATCTCGGGGCCGGTGTGCAGAGGCGGCGCTTCCTGGTGCTCGGCGTGCCATCGGGCAAGCGCCGCTTCCTCGCCCTGGAAGATGCGCTCACGCGAATAGAGGCCCAAACGAGCGAGCTCCTCCTGCCGCTGGTAGTGCCAGCGGGCCGTCGCCTCGTCCGGCGCAGCGAGGTCGAACTCGTCCAGCACCACCCGGCCGTCTGGGGCGACCAGGCGCCGTAGCCGGTCTACCGCTGCGGCGAGCGGGGAGAGATGATGGAGCGACGCCACGAAGACCACTGCGTCGTAGGGACCCCCCTCGAAGGAGAGGAAGTCGGCCTCGGCGAAATGGAGCCCCGGGGCGCCCGTGGCCTCTAGATCCGCCAGGTCCCGATCGATGGCGGTGACCTCGAAGCCGCGGCGGGCCAGGCCGGCCGCCAGCCACCCGCGGCCGCAGCCGGCCTCGAGAACGCTGCGACATCCGCCGAGGGCACGGGCCACGTAGTGCTCGGTGAACGCCGCAGGCGCGTGTCTCGGCTTCATGGAGACCTCGTGAGCGAGCAGGCGTATCGCCCGGAGCGGCGAGCAGGATGGTCACACAGCGCCCGAGGATAGTCGTCACCGCGCCACAAGATAGCCCTACTATGCGTCACTACAATCTGGTTACGAGCCGGGTGACAGATGAGCTCGGCGAGACACAACTCCTCGTGAGTTCTAGCGTTTTCCCGCAGTGGGGGCGAGGGAGCAGGGCCTTCGAGCAACTGGAGCGGGAGAACCCGATCGAAGCTGGTTAACCAAGGGCGCGATGACACGCTGCTTTCCAGAGATTCAGCCGTGTCAGCGAGAGGTTCCGAACCGAGTTCGAGTCCAACCGAGTCCAGCAGCGACCAGCCGAGCGCACCCGAGTTTTGGCCGTATTTTGGTCGCCCTGACCCGTCCGGGCAGTCAGGTGGCGCGGGGGCTGTCAGGGCTGGCGGGGCCCCGCCCGTACGTGTCGGAGCAGGACCGCGGCGAAGGCCGCGAGCGCGATCGCCAGCACCGCGCTGGTCACGGCGGTCACTTCCATCCCCTGAGCGAACGCCCGGCCCGCCGCACCCAGCAGCTCTCCGCCGAGCGTACCGGGCAGCATTTCGGCGACGGCTGCGGCGCCACCGAGCGTGTTCCGCGCCGCTTCTGCCGCTTCCAGGGGCAGGCCGTCCGGCATAGCCCGACCCATCGCCGCGCGATACACCGCGATCCCCACGCTCCCGAGGATCGCGATGCCGAGCGCGCCGCCGAGCTCCGCGCCCGTTTCCGAGATCGCCGATGCCGCTCCGGCCCGCTCGGCCGGGGCAGCTCCGACGATGAGGTCGGTGGACAGGGTGACGACCGGCGCGATTCCCAGACCCAGGAGCGCGGACCCGGCCACGAGGAGCGCAAGGCCCGGGGCCCCGTCGAGCTGGCTCAGGGCCCCGAACTCGGCGGCTCCAACGAGGAGCCCGCCTGCCATGACGAACGCGGGACGCAGACGGCGCACCAGCACCGGGGCGAGCAGCGAGCCGACCACGAACCCGAGGGACGAGGGCAGCGTCCACAGGCCGGCGCGCAAGGGCGAGAGCCCGAGCACGAGCTGCAGGTACTGCGCGGTGTAGAGAAAAGCGCTGAACGCGACGAAGAGCCCGAGTGCGTTGACGATGAGCGGCGCGGTGAACGCGGCTGCGCGGAAGAGCCGTAGGTCGATGAGCGGGTCCGCCAGGTTTCGCTGCCGGCGCACGAACGCGGCGCCGATGGCGACACCGGCCACGATGCAGAGGCCGGGTAGCCATCCCGGGCCGTCCTCGGCGGTTTGCTTGAGGCCGTAGATGGTCGCCAGCACGGCAGCCAGCGAGAGGGCCGCGCTGAGCACGTCCAGGCGACCGGCCTGCGGGTCGCGGAACTCGGGGAGCAGCCTGGGCCCGAGCACGCGCAGCAGCACCATCACCGGCACACCGGCGAGGAAGACGGAGCCCCACCAGAAGTGCTCGAGCAGCACGCCGCCGAGAAGAGGTCCGACGGCGGCCCCGATCGAGTAGCTGGTGGCCCAGATCCCGATGGCGACTGTGCGCTGCCTCGGGTCGTGGAACATGTTGCGAATCAGGGACAGGGTCGACGGCGCCAGGGTCGCCCCGGCAACCCCGAGCAGCGCTCGGGTGGCGATGAGCATCGCGGCGCTGGTCGAGAACGCGGCGAGCACCGAGGCGATGCCGAACGCGGTGGCGCCCAGCAGCAGCAGCCGGCGACGGCCGATCCGGTCGCCCAGGGTCCCCATCGTGATCAGCGATCCGGCCACCAGGAACCCGTAGATGTCCACGATCCACAGCAGCTCAGAGCTGCTGGGCGCCAGATCCGCGCTCAAGGACGGCACCGCGAGGTCGAGCACGGTCAGGTCCATGGAGTACAGCATGCAGGGAAGGGCGAGCACGGCGAGCCCGACCCATTCGCGGCGCGTCGCCCTGGTCGCGTCGGCGCCGGTGCTTGCGAGAGCTCCATCCGCAGCGGTACTCATGCATCCTCCCACGGACGACCGAGGCAGCTAGTCGCTGCGGGAGCCGCAGGTCACGTTGACGAAAGTCCCGGTCATCGCGCTCGCCCGATCCGAGGCCATGAGGGTGGCGACGTTCGCCACCTCGGCCATGTTCGGCAGTCGGCGGAGCAGGGCCCCGCTGCCCGCATCCGCCAGGAACTTCTCGAGCGCCACGCCGGTGGCTCTCGCGTGCACCTTGAACGTCTCCTGGACGTCCGGCGTGTCTGGAGATCCGGCGGAACGCAGGCAAATGAGCCGCACGCCCCGCGGGCCCAACTCCGCCGCCAGGCCTCGCCACAGGCCTTGAATCGCCTCACAGGCCGGACCGAACCCCCCGAGGTAGGGAATGGCTTCGGGCGGTCCGGCGATGACCGTGAGGATCACGCCCGAGCCCTTCTCCACCATGTGCCGCGCCGCCGCCCGCGCCGTCAGGAATTGACTTCTCGCGGCCACGACGATCGGGTGGAGGAAATCCTCGAGCGACATGTCCAGCAGGGACGTGCCCTGAACGTCCTCCATCCCCATCGCGTTGAACAGCACGTCGATGCGACCCGCCTTCTCGGCCACGGCGTCGGCATGCTCCCTGACGGCCCGCGCCTCGAGCGCGTCCACCTGCGCCGTCTCCGCCACGCCTCCACTCGCAGAGATCTCCCTGGCGACGGCACCCAGCTTGGCGAGAGTCCGCCCGGCGAGGAAGACCTTCGCTCCCTCGCGGGCGAAGGCGCGGGCGACCGCGCCGCCGATCGCGCCTCCCGCTCCGTAGATGACGGCGTTCTTGTCGAGCAGCAGTCCCATGGCGATTCCTCCCTTCACCCACGTCCAGCCGCGAGGGCGGCGAGCCCCCGGAAGAGCCGGAGCGAACCGGCGAGGATGGTGAACGGAACCACGTGCGCGAAGATGCCGCGCCGGACCTCAGCCGTCTTGAACGGACTGGCTGCGTCGTCGCACGTCGGACGGGGACACCCCGAACATCCGCAGGAACGTGCGGCTCATGTGGGCAGCGTCGGCGAATCCAGCGCCATAGGCCGCCTCGCCGAGTGACGCGCCCGCTGCGAGGGCCGCACCCGCGCGCTCCATCTTCAGCCAGCGCAGATAGGGGCGCAGCGGGATGCCGATGGTCTCCGTGAACGCGTGCATGAAGCGTCCCGGCGACAGCCCCGCGATCTCCGAGAGGGCCGTGAGGGAGGTGTCCGCATCGGGCGGCGCCTGTCGGAGGTATCGGAGAACCCGCCGCACGGCCGGATGGCGCCCGGCCGGCGGGACCACCGGCTCGCCGCCGAGCGACAGGGCTCGCGCCACGGCGCCCTCCGGATCGGCGAGGGCAGACCCTTCGGGCGACAGCACCGTTCGAAGCCGGTCCGCATCCGCGTGGCGGAAGAGGCCGATGGAACCGCGGCCCCGGGCGGCGAGGAGACGTTCCCCGGCGTCGCTCTCGGGGTCGACGAACACGATGAGAGCCCGCGTGCCCCGCGCGTCCACCGCATGCGGCGTGTCCGGCGCGGTGATGAGCGCGCCGGCACGGCGCGGGCGCTGGCCGGCGCGCGTGGTGACCGTCAGCTCTGCCTCGAGCCCGACGATGAGATGCCAGCAGTGGTGCGCGTGCAGCCGAGTCTTCCCACCGGGCCCCCAGGTCACGAGGACGGCGGGCCAGGCGTGCAAGGTGCCGGCCGAATGCGAGCCCGAGCTCGGCCGTGGGAGGAGCACTCCCGTGACCTTAGCGAGCCGCCACGACCCGCGCCAATCAAACGGGCGATTACGAACGGACTTCCGGCGTGGCGCAACGCCTCGTCAGGGACGGGGAGCTCGAGATATCCTGAACGGGGAATCACGCCGGCGTCGCAGCGCTCGCGCCGGGAGCCGCCCGACGCGGTAGCGTGGCCCGGACCGTGGTTCCCTTCCCCGGCACGCTCTCGTACCGCAGGGTTCCCCCGTGCTGCGCGACCACCCCGCGCGCCAGCATCACGCCGAGACCGGTGCCGTCCTCACGTGTCGTGAAGAACGGGGTGCCCAGGCGACGCAAAGTTTCGGGAGGCATTCCGCAACCCGAATCGTGGATCACGATCTCGGTTTCCTCACCCGCCTGCCCGACCTCGACCACGACCTCCCCGCCGGGCGGGGTGGCCTCGATGGCGTTCGCGACCAGGTTTCGGAGCGCCTCCCTGAGACGGCGCGGATCGCCTTCGAGCGTGGCGTCACCCTTCGCGCGCAGGCGGACGCGGCCGTCCTCCGCCCGGGCCGAAAGCATGAGCAGCGTCTCGGACACGAGTGGCCCGACATCGACACGGACCGACGCCACCTCCTCGAGCGATCGGGCGAGCGAGAGAAAGCTCTGCAGGATCTCCTCCATCCGCGTGACCTCTCCCTCGATCATGGCCAGACGTGGGTGCGAGGCAGCCTCGGCGGGATTGCGCAGCCCGAGCTGCACGAGCGCCTTCACCCCCGTGAGGAGGTTCTTGAGCTCGTGCGCCAACCTGGCGCCGATCTGCTCTCGGTCCCAGGCGCGCGCGAGCGCCTCGCAGGCGGGTTCGTTCGGTGCCCCGTGAAGGCTGGCGCGCTCTTGGCGAACCGGCAAGCGAACTGGCGGGTGCGGTTTGATCATCATGTGCGGCTCCTTCGTCACACTGCAATGCCGAAACCTGTCCGGCGGCGCCGCCGCCGTCTAGAACGAACTGGCTGCACCAGAAGGTGACCCACTCGGACTCCCATCGACCGCGCCGCTCCCGGGCCGTGCTCGCGCCTGGCTTCGCGGCCCTGGCTGTCGAGGAGGGCCGAGGCGCATGCGGGCCGAGCTGGTGCCCTACCAGCTCGTCACGCGGGTGAGCATCCGCTCCACGCGCGATCGCGAGCACGTTGGATTCGATCTGGGGCACGCGCCGCACGTCCTGGAGGCCCACGGCGCCCTCGCGCCGGAGGGGGCGCTGCGCAGGGCGGCGGGCCTGCGCCCTGGCGGCCCCGGCGACGCCGACCAGTGGTGAGGCGCGTTCCTCGTCGAGTCCGCCAGCCGCCGGACGGTCATTGGGAGGTCCGGTCGACGACGGCAGGGATCAGGCCGCCGCGCCCGCCCGTAGCCCCCGCAGGAGCCCGATCCCGGCGGTGATGGTCGCGAAGGCCAGGATGGCCGCACCGGCGTAGAGGAGGAGCCGCAGCGCCGCCAGGTGCGCCAGGCCAAAGAACCCGCCCGCCACCAGGATGGCCGCCAGCGGCGCCGCCACGCGGACCACCCAGGTGAGCGGGCCGGGCAGCGCCGCGTGGTCGAGC
>DASRTO010000617.1:0-1589 GCA_035655915.1 Anaeromyxobacteraceae bacterium | reverse complement strand
GCCCACCAGCCGCCGCGCCGCGACCTCGTGCCGGAGAAGGCCGACGTGGTGCTCTACGGCGTGCCCGACTGGAGCCCCTACGCCGCCTTCTCGCGCATGAACCCCATCCTGACGCTGGTCTCCACCGGGCTCGGCTACCTGGGCGGCATGGTGGAGGCGGTGGGCAAGCCGGGCTGCACGGTGGTGATGGCCACGCCCTGCCCGGACCAGTGGGATGACGGCCGCCACCCCGCCTACCGCGAGGTGTGGCGGCGGGTGATCCCGGCCACCCGCGACCCCTTCGAGGCCCGGGCCCGCTTCGAGCCGGAGCTGGCGGCGCGCCAGGACTACCTCGAGAGGTACCGGAACGGCTTCGCCTTCCACCCCGCCCACGCGGTCATGGCCCTGTATCCGATGAAGCGGCTGCGCCACGCCGGGCGGGTGATCGTGGCCGGAGCGCGCGACCCGGCCGTGCCGCGCCACCTCGGCTTCGAGGCGGCGGCCACGGTGGAGGACGCCCTGGCCATGGCCGCCCCCTTCCACGGCGGCCGGCCCTCGGTGGCCCTGGTGCAGAACCCCATGGCCTTCTCGCGCGCGTAGGGCGGGGGCTCGTCCCCCGCCGATCTCGCGGTCAGCCGCCGGCGGGCTTCGGGTCGTCGCGCCGGTCCTCCCAGTGCATGAAGCCCACGATCCCCTTCACAAGCGGATGCCCCCACTGGTCGTCGGTCGCCCCGCGCCCGCGGTAGCATCCCTCCAACGCAGGGGGGAGGTGACCTCGTGACCCCATCTTGGAAGGATCGCCTCTTCACGCCGGCCCAGGTCCTGCCGACGCTCCTGCTCGCACTCCTCGCCGCCGCCCCCGCCGCCGCGGGCGAGGTGAAGGTGACCCTGCTGGAGAAGGCGACCGGCCAGTCCACGCACTACGCCTTCGACACCCGCAGCGGCGACTGGCGGCGGCTCTCCGGCGTCATCGGGGTCGAGGCGCGGCGGATCCAGTCCTACCGGGTGGCCGGCCGGCGCCTGGTGGCCGGCGGGAAGGCGCTCGCCGACGCCGACGAGATCCTGGCCCAGGCTCGCGTCGGCCGGACGGACGTGGTGGTCGTCCGCACCGAGGAGCGCTCGCTCTCCAGCCCGTGGCGGATCCTGGCCGCCTGCAGCGGCCACCCGGTGCAGGTGAGCGTGGTGAGCGTCCTGACCGTCGAGGCCGGCGCGGTGGCGCGCCGCCAGGAGCTGGCGCGCTCGCCGGATACGTCCGCCTGGACCGCCGCGGTCCTGGAGTGAGGCGGACGCGGTAGCATCGTCCCGCGCCGCGCGGCGCTGGAGGTGCCACCGTGACCCCATCCTGGAAGGACCGCCTCTTCACGCCGCTCCAGCTCGTGCTCACGCTGGCGCTCTTCGCCGAGGCGGCGTTGGTGCTGGGGCTGGCCGTCGCCCCGGCGGCGGCCCTGTGGCTGTGGGTCCGCGACGTCCTGCCGCTGCAGGGGGCGGCGCGGCTCCTGGTCCTCTCGGTGGCCGGCACCGCCGGCTACTTCGTCTTCGGGCTCTCCCTCCTGGTGGTCATCCCGGTGGTGCGCTGGCTCACCTTCGCGGTGGGGACGCCGGTGGGGCGC
>DASRTO010000616.1:0-1534 GCA_035655915.1 Anaeromyxobacteraceae bacterium | reverse complement strand
GGGCGCCAGCTCTTCCTGGACCGGCGTCGGAATCTGGAGATGCGCGCGGTGGTTCGGGAGGTGGGCGAGGCCATGCGGCGCGCCGGCTCGCTGGAGGAGATCTGGGCCGGCGTGAAGCGCGCCGCCCGGGCCCTGGGGGCGAGGGGCGTGGCGCTGACCATGGTGGAGCGGCGCGGTGGCGAGAGCGCCACCAGGGCCTGGAGCGTGGGCTTCGACGAGGCCGGCTCGGATCTCTTGCGCGCCCGCTACAGCCTGCTCGGCGAGCGGCCCGACGACGGCGCCATCGAGCTGGGGTGGGGCGACGGCCGGAGCCACGTGGAGCGCGACACCGAGATCGGCGTCGAGCTGCTCTGCGAGCACGTCCTCCAGGCGCTGCAGCGCCTCGGGGTGGCCGGCGGCGCCGAGGCGGGCGAGCCGGCCAGGGTGCTGCCGCTGCGGCGCTGATGCCAGCGATCACCCGCGTTGAGCCTCGGCCCTACAGCGCGCAGGGCGGGCCCTCGTGGGTCCGCCGGCGGCAACGTCGCCGGATCCATGCGTGCGGGCATGGCCACGAAGCGCCGGTGAGGCGCGCACCTGCTCCAAGGTAGGTCCGGCGCCGACTTTTCGACGACCCGACCCTGCCGGGTATACTGAGCGTCGCATGCGGCCGAGGTGAAGGCCGCCCGGGGCCACGGGCTCTGCGGGAGGGCACTCATGAGACGACTCGTTCCGACCGGCCTCGCGCCGGCCCTGGTGCTGGCGCTGGCGGCGTCGGCGTGCTTCCAAGGCACGCACTACCGGGCCCGGCCCGAGTTCGCCAAGACCGCCGGCGCGGCCCGCACCGTCGGCCTGGTCTCGCCAGTGGTCAGGGTCTACGAGCTCACCGCCGGCGGCCAGACGGTCTTGAAGGACGAGTGGAGCAGCCAGGGGCGCAAGGCGGTGACCGAGTCGCTCCAGCGCGCGCTCGCCCAGAAGGGCTGGAAGGTGAAGATGGTCGAGTCGGCCGGCGCCATCAAGGAGGAGCTGGAGGAGATGCGGCTCCTCTACGGCGACGTCGGCCCCTCCATCGTCGGCGCCACCTACGTCTACCCCGTGTTCCCCGAGAAGTACGAGCACTTCGACTACTCGGTGGGGCCGGTGCAACGCATCGTCGAGCGGGCGGGGGTGGACCTCCTGATCCTGGCCTACGGCTACGACGAGATCTCCAGCGGCGGCCGCAGCGTGGTGAACGCCTTCAACGCCGTCTTCGGCACCGGCTCGACCGGCGGCGATTCGTTCCTCAACGTGGCCCTCATCGACCGCCACGGCAAGGTGCTCTGGTTCGACGTGGAGATGGCCCGCGGCGCCTTCGACCTGCGCGACCCGCAGAGCGCCGACGGCTTCGTGCGGCGCATCCTGGACCGCCTGGAGCCGCGCGGGTCATGAGCCGCCACCCACCGGTCCCGGCTCTCGCCGGGGGCGCCCTGGCGCTCGCCCTCGGCGGCTGCGCCACCGCCAACCTCCCGCCGGTCACCTCGCCCCAGTTCCGCCTGGAGGACGAGGAGAAGGCCATGTG
>DASRTO010000615.1:0-8755 GCA_035655915.1 Anaeromyxobacteraceae bacterium | reverse complement strand
CATCGACTTCTGCGTCTACCGCTGCGGCCTGCTCGACGGGCCCATCCGCCACCTCCGCGTCAACGACCACCGCTGGGTCCGCCCGGACGAGCTGGACCAGTACCAGTTCCCGGCCGCCGACGAGAAGACGGTGGCGAAGCTGCTCGGCCTGTAGGGTCGCGCCGCCCCGACAGGATCGGCCGCCCGCGGCCGCGCGGCGTCGCCCGAGGCGCGAGCCGGTTGCCGAAGAGCCAGCCATCCCTCCCGCGGAGGCGTGCCGGTTTGACAAGCTGGTCCGGCTGGTTAGCTTCCCGGGCGAGGAGGTCGCATGTCCCGGAATCGCAGCGACGAGCCCGGCGGGCCCGCCGTCAAGGTGGTGGACCGGCGGCGCTTCCGTCCGGACGGCGAAGTGGCCGAGGGGGCCGCCGAGCCCGAGCCGGGCCCGCCCGAGGCGGCCGGCGCTGGGCCGGCCCAGGGCGGACCGGCGGGGACGGACGTGGAGGAGAAGCTCCGAGCCCAGGCGGCCCGGATCGACGAGCTGTCGCGCGCCTACGCGGCGCTGATCGAGGACAACAAGGCCTTCCGCTCCCGGCTGGAGCGCGAGCGCGACCGGGTGGTCGAGGCGGAGGGGGCCAGGGTGGCCCAGGCGCTGCTGGAAGCCGCGGACGAGCTGGAGATGGCGGTCGCGGCGGCCCCCGATGGCGACGACCCGCTTCACCGTGGCGTGAAGCTGGTGCTGGCAGGGCTGCGGCGGCGCATCGGCGAGCTGGGGGCCGCCCGGCTCGAGGTGGCGGGGCGCCCCTTCGATCCCCAGGTGGCGGAGGCGGTGGACGTGGTCCCGGTTGAAGACCCGGCGCAGGACGGGCTGGTGGTGGCCGAGGTCCGGGCCGGCTGGCGCATCGGCGACCGGGTGCTGCGCCCCGCCAGGGTCAGGGTGGGGCGGCATTCCCGACCTGCGGAATCAAAGGCCCCGTCACCCGGCCGGGAATAGAATCCACCCCATCCCGCATTCTCCAGGCGTTGGCCTCCGCGGGGGCGGAGGCGCGGGGTTTCCATCCATCACCGTGAGAGGGACATGCGACGACTGGCGACGATGGTGACGGCGCTCGGGGTCTTCCTGGCGCTCCTGGTGGCCTGCAGCCCGGAGGGGCGGGCCGAGAGCGGCTCCAAGGGTCAGCTGTGGCGCGAGGCGGCGGCCACCCAGGAGAGCGCGCCGGCGGTGAACGTCCCCGGGCAAGCTTCGCTGGCGCCGCTCATCAGGCAGCTCAAGCCGGCGGTGGTGAACATCTACACCACCACGATGATGAAGCATCCGCGGATGCGCGGCCCACAGCGCGGCGGCCCGCAGCCGGGCGACCCCTGGGGCGAGTTCTTCGAGCGCTTCTTCGGGCAGCCCATGCCCATGCCCGAGGAGTTCAAGTCCAACAGCCTGGGCTCGGGCTTCATCCTCAACAAGGAGGGGTACGTCCTCACCAACAACCACGTGGTCAAGGACGCCACCGACATCCGGGTGAAGCTCTCCGACGGGCGCGAGTTCAAGGCCAAGATCGTCGGGCGCGACCCCGCCATCGACGTGGGGCTCATCAAGCTCGAGGACGCCAAGGACCTGCCCACCGCGGCGCTGGGCGACTCCGACAAGGTCGAGCAGGGCGACTTCGTGCTGGCCATGGGTAACCCCTTCAACCTGAACGGCTCGGTGAGCTTCGGTATCGTCTCGGCCAAGGACCGGCCCGGGGTGACCGGCAGCTCCTTCGACGACTTCATCCAGACCGACGCCGCCATCAACCCCGGCAACTCGGGTGGCCCGCTCTTCAACATGCGGGGTGAGGTGGTGGGCATCAACACCGCCATCGTCTCGCCGCAGATCGGGTCGGGCATCGGCTTCGCGGTGCCCATCAACCTCGCCAAGCAGGTGCTGCCGCAGCTCCGCGAGAAGGGCAAGGTGGCCCGCGGCTACCTGGGCGTCACCGTGAGCGACCTCTCCCCGGACCTGATCCAGGGCTTCGGCCTGCCCGCCGGGCAGAAGGGGGCCCTCATCCAGCAGGTGCAGCCCAAGGCGCCGGCCGGCAAGGCCGGGGTCCAGGCCGGCGACGTGGTGGTGGGCCTGAACGGTAAGGCCGTCGAGGGCCCGGGCCAGCTCACCCGCGGCGTCTCGGCCATCCCGCCCGGCGGCAAGGCCAGCCTCGAGATCCTTCGCGACGGCAAGAAGAAGGAGATCACCGTGGTCGTGACCACTCGGCCCGACGAGGAGGCGCTGGCCCGGGGCGAGGTGCCCGAGGGCGGCGAGGAGCCGCAAGGCACCCCCGAGGGCAAGCCCAAGGACGTCAAGCTGGGCGTGAAGCTGGCTCCGCTCAATCCCGAGATGGCCCGGGAGATGAAGCTGGAGTCGGGCGAGAAGGGCGTGGTGGTGGCCGAGGTGGTCCCGGACAGCCCGGCCGATCGGGCCGGCCTGCAGCGCGGCGACCTCATCCTCGAGGTGGGGAAGGAGAAGGTGTCGCGGCCCGAGCAGGTGGTGGCCGCGGTCTCCAAGATGAAGGCCGGCCAGGTGGTGGTGCTGCGGGTGAAGCGGGGCGGCAGCGCCCTCTACGTGCCGGTACGCCTGGAGAAGACCGACGAGAAGAAGTAGGGCGGGGGCTCGTCCCCCGCCGATGTCACCTGGGGCGACCTGGTAGGGCGGGGGCCTACTCGAGCCGTCCGGAACGGGCGGCGAGGCTTTTGGGAATCCGCGGGCTCGTCGGGTTCTCCAGCCGTGCGGTGCCGCCACCTGCCAGGCAACGGCGGACGGTAGGGCGGGGGTTCGTCCGGGCTTGTCTCCCCTACATCACCCGGGACGCGATCTCCCCGCCAGTGCGCTGGTCGAGGAGGCGCACCCCCAGGAAGCGGGCCCGCACTCCCTCGTAGTAGCCCCCGTCCCGGCGCCGCATCTTCCAGGTCCCCTCGGCCCGGAAGACCACCTCCATCTCCACGAAGCCGGTGCGGAAGGGGCTGCGGAACTCCATCTCCCCCATCCCCGGCGGCAGGTCGCCGTGCAGCACCACGAAGCCGATCCGGGGGCGTCCCGCCGGATCCTGGCCCACTGGCTCGCCGTGGGTGAGGGCGTAGCCGCCACCGCCGTCGATGAAGGGGGTGAGCACGATGCGGAAGTGGCTGCCGTCCGACTCCGCCCGCAAGAGCTCGGCGGCCGACACCGTGGTGACCAGGGTCTTGCCCTCGTAGACCCGGCGCGACTGCCGCACGTTCTGCTCGCAGGTGCGCCGCTCGAAGGGGTCCTTGCAGGCGCCCACGAAGCGCTCCAGGAAGCCGGGCAGGCTCTGCAGGCGCTGGGCGTGCTGGACCAGGGCCGTGAAGCGCTGGTCGGCGCGGGACAGGGTCGGGGCGAGCGCGGCGGCCGCCATCATGGCGGCGACGGAGAGACGCAAGGTGAACCTCCCGGAAGGGTATGGCCATTCTCTCCCGGCCAGCCTGTAGGCCGTCTAGCCCCACGATCTGGATACAAGTGCCTGAAATCACATGTATGGTCGTGGTAGGTTAAGGTAGCTTTATTGACTACATCAGCCTGCTCGCCTAGCGTTCCGGCATCGCGGCCGTCGGAGGTCCAGATGCTCAAGTTCCTGCGGGACGTGGCGACGGGGGAGGCCGGCGAGGCGCCGGAGCGTCGGGCGGCGCCGCGCCTCGACAAGATCTTCCCCGTCTGGATCGAGGGGGACGGGGGCGCGGCCATGGGCGTGGCCCGCAACATCTCCGAGGGCGGCCTGTTCGTGGAGACCCGCGACCCCCAGCCGCTGGGATCGCAGGTGCGGGTCACCTTCCCCTCGCAGTCGGGGGAGATGACCGCGGTGGGAGAGGTGCGCTACGTGTGCCACCTCCTCGGCCGCGCCGCCGCCGAGGCCACCTCCCATGCCGTGGTGCACGGCATGGGGGTGCGCTTCCTGTACTTCGAGGCCGCGGCCGACGGCCTCGCCACCTACCATTGACCGCCGGAGCCGCGCGGCGTCCCACGGCCGGGCGGGTTGCCCCCGGGCCGGAGCGGTGTTAGCGAATCGGTGTGCTGGCCATCGAGACCCGCGGCCTGACGCGCCTCTTCGACGGCAAGCCGGCGGTGGCGGACCTCGGGCTGCGGGTGCCCCAGGGAGCCTTCTACGGGTTCCTCGGGCCGAACGGCGCCGGCAAGAGCACCACCATCAAGATGCTCACCGGCCTCTTGGCCCCCACCTCCGGGGAGGCGCGGGTGCTGGGGTACGACCTCGGGCGCCATCCGCTGGCGGTGAAGGGAGCGGTGGGGGTGGTCCCCGACGGCCTGTCGCTCTTCGAGCGCCTCTCCGGCGCCGAGCAGCTGCGCATCCACGGCCAGCTCTACGGGCTGCCGCGGCCGGTGGCCGCCCGGCGCGCCGAGGAGTTGCTCGGGGCGCTGGAGCTGACGGCGGACGCGGGGAAGCTGGTCCAGGACTACAGCCACGGCATGAAGAAGAAGCTGGCGCTGGGCTGCGCCCTCATCCACGGCCCGCGCCTGCTCTTCCTCGACGAGCCCTTCGAGGGCATCGACGCAGTGGCGGTGACCGGCCTCCGCGGCATGCTGCAGGGGCTGGTGGCCCGGGGGGCCATGACCATCTTCCTCACCAGCCACGTGCTGGAGGTGGTGGAGCGCCTGGTCACCCACGTCGGCATCATCCACCAGGGGCGGCTGGTGCGGCAGGGGACGCTCGACGAGGTGTGCGCCTCGGGGACCCTGGAGGAGACCTTCATCCGGGCGGTGGGGGAGGAGCGCCAGGGGGCGCAGGGGCTCTCCTGGCTGGGCGGGGCGAGGTGAGGCGGGCCTTCCTGGCGCTGGCGGAGCTCCGGGCGCGCCTCTTCTGGCGACGCCTCAGGGGGCGCGGCCACTTCGGCGAGGGCATCGCCTTGGGCGTCCTCTTCGTGGTCTCGGTGCCGCTCGGGCTGGTGCTGGCCGCCCTCATCGGGGCCGGGAGCTGGCGGCTGGCCCGCCCCGTCCCCGGCTTCCAGCTGGAGATCTCCCTGGCGGCCATGTTCTTCGGGTTGTGGCAGGCCTGGACCGCGGTGAGCCTGGCGCTCACCGAGCGGGAGGGGCTGGACCTGCGCCGCTTCCTGGTCTACCCGCTGCCGCCCGCTCGCGTCTGGCTCTTCGGCCTCGCGAGCGGCCTCGCCGGCGACCCGGTGGGGCTGGTGTGGGCGCTGCTCCTCGGGGGCATCCTCGCCGGCGCCGCGGTGGGGCGCCCCGGTCCGTGGCTCCTGGGTCTTTCCCTCGACCTGGCCCTCTTCGCGGCGGCCACGGTGCTGCTGGTGGCGCTCCTTCACGAGGTGCTGGCGCTGCTGTCGCGGCGCCGCTGGGCCCGCGAGATCCTGCTCGGCCTGGCGGTGGCCGGCGCCGTGGCCTACGGCCTGTCCGTGGCCGGCGCCCCCCGGCCCGCCAGCGCCCTGCGCGACCTCGTTCCGCTGTTCTCGGCCCTGAAGTGGCTGGCCTGGCCGGCGGCGATGGCCGCCCGGGCGGCCCGACACCTCTATGCGGGCCAGGCGGCGGCGTCGCTCCCCTGGATGGCCGGGCTGGGCCTGGCCTCGGCCGCCACCGGCTGGCTCGCTTTCCGCCTGGCCCTGGCCGCGGCCGCGGGGGCCGGAGGGGGAGGCGAGACCGGCGCGGCCCGGCCCGACGACGGCTGGCGCCTCGGCCCCTGGCGCGGCCGCCTGGCGGCGCTGGTGGAGAAGGAGGGGAAGTACCTCTTGCGCCACCCGCTGGTGCGCATCTCGGCGCTGGTAGTCCCGGCCCTGGGCGCCCTGGTGGCCTGGAAGCTCTCGCCCCGCATCCCCGAGGAGGCGGGCGAGGTGGTGCGCGCCCTGCCGCTCATCGGCTTCGGGCTCTACACGCACATGGCCATGCAGGTCTTCTGGCTGAACGCCTTTGGCTGGGACCGGGGCGGCGCCCGGGGGCTCTTCCTGGCGCCGCTCGACCTCTCGGAGGTGCTGCTGGCGAAGAACCTGGCCCTGCACGTGGTCTCCACCCTGGTCTTCGCCGCCACCGCCGCCCTGATGCTGGCCGTGGGTGGCTGGGTGCCGGCCTGGGCGCTGGCGGCGGCGGCGGCGCTCCACCTGGGCCTGGCGCCGGCCTGCTACGCGCTCGGGAACCTGGTGTCGGTGATGAACCCGCGCGCCGCCCCCTTCACGGTGCAGCGCAACGCCGCCCTCTCCTGGCTCTCGGGCCTCGCCGGGATGGGCATCGTCTCGGGCGCCACCGGCCTCTTCTCGCTGCCGGTGCTGCTGGCGCTGCGGCTGGAGAGCCCGTGGCTCCTCCCGGCCGCCTGGACCTTCCTGGGCGCGGTGGGCCTGTGGGCCTGGCGGCGCACGCTCCCGGCGGTGGGGCGGCTGCTCGCCTCCCGTCGCGACGCCTTCCTGCCGGTGGTGTGCGGGGACGACGCCTGACGCCCGGGCGGGGCCAAGCCGCCGCCGCAGGCGTCGGCCCGGGCGGGGGCGGCTACCGCCGCCGGCCCTTGCGAGCCGGCCGCCTGGCCTTCCGGGCCGGCCGCGGCTTCCTGGCAGCCTTCTTCTTCGGCATGGGCGCCGCCTCGTGGAGGCAGATGGCGCAGCCGGTCGGGTCCTGCAGCACCGCGAAGTGCCCGAACTCCTCGGAGATGAGCGTACGATCCTTCAGGACCATGGCCCCGAGCTGCCTGGCCTTTTCCAGCGTGGCCGCGACGTCGGGCACGCCCACGTAGACCGACCAGCCGGCGGTGGCCTCGGGAGGGCGCTTGAAGAGGCCGCCCCCCGGCGGCGTGCCGGTGTCGATGAGCGTGTAGTCCATGGGGGTGTCGGTCATCTTCCAGCCGAAGAGCTCGGCGTAGAAGGCCTTGGCCCGGGCCACGTCGTCGGTGGCCAGCTCGATGTGGACGAAGGGGCTCGGCATGGGTGTCTCCTCGGCTGCGCGTGGGCGGCGGCGCGCACGAAGCCTAACTCCGTCGTCACCAACCGTCACCGCCCCCCGTTGGGGAGGGGTGCGAGTCACGCCCGCACGCGTGGATCCAGCGGCGCTGGCGCCGGCGGGCCGCAAGGGGCCGCCCTACCGACTGTAGGGCGGGGGCTCGCCCCCCGCCCGGGCCCGACGCAGATAGTCGGGGCCATCATCAGTTGCTGAACCCCTCGATGAGGTAGTGGGCCTCGATGCGCTTCAGGGCCAGCACCATGGCCGCCGCCCGCATGTCCACCTGGCGCCCCAGGCAGAAGCGCCGCGAGTCGTGCAGGCTGGTCCTCTGGGGCTTGTCGCGGGCGATGTCGCGGATGACGGCGTAGTTCGACTTGATGGCCCGCTCCAGCCGCGACAGCACCTCCTGCTCGGTCCAGTGCTCCATGCGCTGGTTCTGCAGCCACTCGTAGTACGACACGGTCACGCCGCCGGCGTTGGCGATGATGTCCGGGATGACGTCGATCTTGCGGGCCGCCAGGACCCGGTCGCCGTCGAGGGTGGTGGGTCCATTGGCGCCCTCGGCCACCACCTTCACCTTCATGCGCTCCGCCACGTTACCGTCGATCTCGCCGCCCAGCGCCGCCGGGATGGCGATGTCGGCGTCCACGAACCAGAAGTCGGACTTGGCCATGGCCGAGGCGCCGGGGAACCCGTCCACGGTGTGCTTGAGGTTCTCCTTGTTCTCGTGGACCCAGGCCTGCAGCGCCGGGATGTCGATGCCCGACTCCTGGTGGATGGTGCCGTAGGCGTCGTTCACGGCCACGATCCTCGCGCCCATGGCGTGGAGGATCTCGGCGGCGGCCGAGCCCACGTTGCCGAAGCCCTGCAGGATGACGCGCGCCCCCTTGAGCGGAAGGCCGCGGTCCTTGGCCCACTCCTCCAGGCAGTAGACCACCCCCTGGCCGGTGGCCTTGAGGCGCCCCTCCGAGCCGCCCACGCGCACGTCCTTGCCGGTGACCACGCCGCGCAGGGCGTGCCGTTCGCGCTCGCCGTCGGTGTACTGGCGCATCATGATGGCCATGATCTCGCCGTTGGTGCCGACGTCCGGGGCCGGGATGTCCACCGTCGGCCCCATGAAGTTCTTGAACTTGTAGACGTAGCGCAGGGTGAGGTGCTCCATCTCCTCGCGCGAGTAGGCGTATGGGTCGACCCGGATGCCGCCCTTGGCGCCGCCGAAGGGGATGTCGGCGATGGCCGTCTTCCAGGTCATCTCGGCGGCCAGGGTCTTGAAGAGGTCGAGCGAGACGTCCTTGTGGTAGCGGATGCCGCCCTTGTAGGGGCCGCGCACCTGGTTGTGCTGGATGCGGTAGGCCTTGAACTTCTTGGGGCCGCCCTTCTTGATGCGGAAGAGGCCGCGCCTGGGGATGCGGATGACGCCGTCGCGCATGGTGATGTCGGCGGAGAGCAAGGCGCGGCGGTGCAAGAGGAAGTTGCCGTTGGCGAGCGGCTCCAGCGCCTCGGCGGCCTTCACCGAGGAGGCGGGCAGGTCCTTGAAGGCCCCCTCGTCCTGGGGGTCGACCGGCACCAGCCGGTCGCGCACGTCGATGGTGAGGTAGAAGATGTGCTCGAAGTCCGGCTCCTCCAGCTCCAGCCGGACCCGGGGATTGAGATTCACCAGGTCGGCGGCGCGGTGGAAGGTCTCCATCGCCTCCTGGTAGACGCTGGTCTTGGTGTCCTTGGAGAGCGGATCCCGCTTCATCGCGCGCATGGCGGTCCTCGGTCGTGGTGGCGGGCTGGAGAGTCGCGGCGATGGTAAGCCCGCCTCCCCTCCCCGTCAATTCGCCCGTCCTGGGATTCCCCTTGTGATCCCGG
>DASRTO010000614.1:0-3790 GCA_035655915.1 Anaeromyxobacteraceae bacterium | reverse complement strand
GCCCCGTTGGCGCCGATGAGGGCCACCACCTTCCCCTGGGGCACGTCGAGGGAGACGCCGGAGAGGGCCTGGATGACGCCGTAGTGCACCACCAACCCCCGCACCTCCAGGACGTTCACCTCCGCCGGCTCCGGCGGCGGCGTCTCGGGAGGGGCCAGCGGGCGGGCCGGGGCGGTCACGCGCCCTCCGGTCGCGGGCGCGCCAGGTGCCGCTCATCGAGGTAGGCGTCGCCCAGGTAGGCCTCGATGACCCTGGGGTCGCGCCGCACCGCCTCGGGCGTGCCGCGGGCGATGGTGACGCCGTGGTCCAGCACCAGCATGCGCTCGGAGACGCCCATCACCACCCGCATGTCGTGCTCGATGACCAGCACCGCCAGCCCGAACTCGTCGCGCACGCGGCGGATGAGCTGCATGAGCGCCGCCTTCTCGGCGGGGTTGGTGCCGGCGGCCGGCTCGTCGAGGCACAAGAGCCTCGGGGCGGTGGCCAGGGCGCGGGCGATCTCCAGGCGGCGCTGCTCGCCGTAGGGGAGGTTGCGCGCCAGCTCGCGGCGGCGGCCGCCGAGCCCCATCACCTCCAGGAAGCGCTCGGCGCGCTCGGTGAGGCGCCGCTCCTCGGCGAAGTGGTGGCGCGTGAGCAGCCAGGCCGAGAGGAACCCGCTGCGGGCGCCGGCGTGGCAGGCGATGCGGACGTTGTCCAGGGCCGACAGGTCCTTGAACAGGCGCACGTTCTGGAAGGTGCGCGCCACCCCGCGGGCGCAGATCTCATGGGGCCGCAGCCCGTTCACCCGCTGGCCGGCCACCCGCACCTCGCCGGCGGTGGGAGCGTAGACGCCGGTGATGGCGTTGAAGGCCGTGGTCTTCCCGGCGCCGTTCGGGCCGATGAGCCCCACCAGCTCGCCGGCCTGCATGGCGAGGTCGAAGCCGGAGAGGGCCTTGAGGCCGCCGAAGCGGACCTCGACCCCGCGGGCCTCCAGCACCGGGGCGGTCAGGGCGCGCTCCCCTCGCCGCGCCGGCGCAGCGGCGGCAGCAGGTCCCACAGCTCGCGGCTGCCGAAGAGCCCGGTCGGCCGCGTCAGCATCAGCACCACCAGCATCAGCGAGTAGATGACCATGCGGTACTGATCGGCGGCGCGCAGCACCTCCGGCGCCGCCGTCAGCACCAGGGCCGCCAGCACCGACCCGCTGATGGACCCCATCCCGCCCAGCACCACCATGGCCACCACCTCGAAGGACTTCACGAAGGTGAACATGCGCGGCGTGCAGAGCAGGATCTGGTGGACCAGGAGCCCTCCGGCCAGGCCGGCGAAGGCCGCCGAGATGACGAAGGCCCGCACCTTGTAGCCCACCGTGTCCACGCCCATGGCCTCGGCGGCCACCTCGTCCTCGCGGATGGCGAGCAGGGCCCGCCCCTGGGTCGAGGCCTGGAGCCGCCGGGCCATGACCACGGTGGCGACGGCGCCGAGCCCGACCCAGGTGAGGGTGGTGTGCCCCGGCAGGCCGGAGATGCCGGTAGCCTGGCCCAGGAAGGGGGTGTTCTCGATGACGACGCGGATGATCTCGCCGAAGCCAAGGGTGACGATGGCCAGGTAGTCGCCGCGCAGCCGCAGCGAGGGGATGCCCACCAGCAGCCCGGCCAGGGCCGCCACCGACATCCCGGAGCCCAGCGCCAGGGCGAAGGCCGCGGCGTCGGAGACCGCCGGCGGGAGCCCGAGGAGCTGGACGTCGCGCAGGGCCACGGTGATCTTGGCGGCGGTGTAGGCCCCCACCGCCATGAAGCCGGCGTGGCCGATGGAGAACTGGCCGGTGAAGCCGTTCACCACGTTGAGCGACACCGCCAGGATGACGTTGACGAGGACCCCGACCAGGAAGATGGTCCAGGCCTGGTCCAGGCCTCGCTGCACCAGCCACAGGACCGGGGCCGCCAGCAGGAAGGGCAGGAGCGAGCGCAGCGCGGTGCGGAGCGCCGCCACCTAGACCTTCTCCGCGGTGACGCGCCCGAAGAGCCCCTCGGGCTTGAGGAGCAGCACCAGGATGAGGATGCCGAAGGCGATGGCGTCCCGGAACGAGGAGACGGTGTAGCCGGCCACGAACTCCTCGGCCAGCCCCAGCGCCAGCCCGCCGAACATGGCGCCGGGCACGTTGCCGATGCCGCCGAACACCGCGGCTACGAAGGCCTTGAGCCCCGGCATGAGGCCCATGATGGGGTCGATGCGCGGCCGCGAGCCGGCCACCAGCAGCGCCGCCACTGCCGCCAGCACCGAGCCGAGCACGAAGGTCCCGGCGATGATGCGGTTCACCGGGATCCCCATGAGCCCGGCCACCTGGGCGTCGAAGGAGACCGCCCGCATGGCCGTGCCGAAGCGGGTCCGGTAGACCACGAACTGCAGCCCCAGCATGAAGGCGAAGGCCACCCCCAGCGAGATGACGTCGTAGTTGGAGAGGTGCACGCCGAGCGGGGTCCACTCCACCCTCTCGAAGGGCTCGGGGAAGAAGCGCGGCGTCGGCCCGGGCGGGAAGTCGAAGGGCACGAAGCCCCAGCGCGGCAGTTGGAAGCCGTACTCCAGCAGGAACGACACCCCGATGGCGGTGATGAGGGCCGTGAGCCGCGGGCGCCCACGCAGCGGCCGGTAGGCGAAGCGCTCGACGGCGGCGCCGAGGAGCCCGCAGATGGCCATGGCCCCGGCGAAGACCAGGAAGGCCTTCATCACCGACGGCGCGTCGCGCACGCCCAGCGCCGTGGCCACGTAGTACCCGGCGAAGGCGCCCACCATGTAGACGTCGCCATGGGCGAAGTTGATGAGCTTCAGCACCCCGTAGACCATGGTGTAGCCCAGCGCGATGAGCGCGTAGATGGTCCCGAGCGAGACCCCGTTGACGAGGTGCTGCAGGAACTCGGTCACGGGGACTGTCTACCATGCCGGGGTGATGGCAGGGGACGAGCCCTGACCATCGATCACGACGTCCTTCGTCTACCTGGACTGGTAGGGCGGGGGCTTGTCCCCCGGCGCCACGAGGCCTGGTGCCGGAAAGGGAATGGCGTTCAAACGGCCGGCGCCGAGGACCCATCGCCGCGATCTGGGTGTCCCGGCGGGGGACAAGCCCCCGCCCTACGGAAGCGACCGGAATACCTACGGGCTCACGGTGGTGACGTAGTTGGCCTTGCCGCCCTCGATCTTCAGCACCACCGCGGGCTTCACGGCGTCGTGGTCGGCGTTGATGGTGATGATGCCGGTGACACCCGGGAAGTCCCTGGTCTGCTCCAGCGCCTCCTTGATGGACGCGCCGCCGAGGTCCTTGGCCCGCGTCATGGCGTCGATCGCCACCTGGCCGGCGTCGTAGCCCTGCGCCGCCAGGCTGTCCGGCACCTGGCCGAACTTCTCCTTGTAGCGCCTGACGAAGTCCTGGATGCGGGGGTTCGGGTCCTCGGCCGAATAGTGGTTGGAGAAGTAGCAGCCGTCGAGGGCCTTGCCGCCGATCTCGAAGAGCTTGGCGGAGTCCCAGCCGTCGCCGCCCATGAACGGGACCTTCATTCCCAGCTCGCGGGCCTGGCGGACGATGAGGGCCACGTCGGTGTAGTAGCCGGGCACGTACACCGCCTCGGGGTTCTTGCCCTTGATGGCGGTGAGCTGCGCCTTGAAGTCCTGGTCGCCGGCCTTGTAGCTCTGGTCGTCGACGATGGTCCCGCCGAGCTCCTTGAGCTTGGAGAGGAAGTAGTCGGCCAGCCCCATGGAGTAGTCGTTGCCCACGTCGCGCAGGATGGCCACCTTCGAGATCTTGAGGGTGTCGCGGGAG
>DASRTO010000613.1:0-1817 GCA_035655915.1 Anaeromyxobacteraceae bacterium | reverse complement strand
CCGAACGCGCTGGTGCCGCCCTGGCTCATCGAGGGCATGGCGGTGCTGCACGAGGACGCGCCGGGCTGGGGCCGCAACTCGAGCGCCCTCTTCGACATGTACGCCCGGGCCATGGTGGTGGAGGGCGGCCTGTTCCGCCTGGAGGTGGCCTCCAACCAGCCGCTGGAGTGGCCGCTCGGCAACACCTGGTACCTGCTGGGCGGCCGCTTCCTGGCCTGGATCGAGGCGCGCGGCGGCCCGGGGGCGCTCCCGGACTTCGTCCACGACCAGGCGGCCTGGGTCTGGCCCTACGCGGTGGGAGTGGTGGCGGAGCGCCACCTGGGCGGCCAGGACTTCCGGGCCCTGTGGGGCGAGTTCGGCCGCGATCTCGAGGCCCGCTACGCCGCCCAGCTCGCCTCCATCCGGGCCCGCCCGGTGACGCACGCGCGCTGGCTCACGCGGCGCGGCGGCCGGGTGGCCCACCCTCGCTGGTCGCCCGACGGGACCTTCCTCGCCTACTTCGACCGGGGCCTGGAGGAGCGCCCCGGGCTGCGCCGGGTGACGCCCGACGGCCGCGACCTGGGACGGGCCGCCCGGGTCGAGGCCAACGGGACCCTGGCCATGCGGTCGCCGCAGGAGGTGGTGGTCGCCGAGACCGACACCTGGCAGGAGTACCGCGTCCACGACGACCTGTACCTCCTGGACCTCGAGACCGGCGAGCGGCGCCGCCTCACCGCCGGGGAGCGGGCCACCGACCCCGACGTCGGGCCCGACGGAGCGACGGTGGTCTACGTGGCCCGGACCGGGGCCGGCGAGATGGCGCTCCGGCGCCTGCGGCTCGACGGAGGGAAGCCGGAGACCCTGTTCCAGCGTCCGGGGGCGCAGGTCTACCTGCCCCGCCTCTCCCCGGACGGGCACCGGGTGGCCTTCGAGCTCCAGGAGGGCGAGCGCCGCGACATCGCGGTGCTCGAGGATGGGCGACTGACGCGCGTCACCCACGACGACGCCATCGACGTCTCGCCGTCGTGGGGGCCCGACGGCCGCCTCTACTTCGCCTCCGATCGCAGCGGCGTCTACGACGTGTACGTGAGCGAGCCCGGCGGGCGGACGCGCCAGGTGACCAACGTCGAGACCGGCGCCTTCGAGCCCCAGGTCTCGCCCGACGGGCGCACCCTGGCCTTCGTCTCCTACTCGCGGGTCGGGTACGACCTGGCGTCCGTTCCGCTCGACCCCGATACCTGGCTCGACCCGGCGCCCGCGGTTCCACGCCCCCCCGGCGTGGCCTACGACCACGCCCTGGCCGGCGAGGCCCGCGACTACGACCCCTGGCCCACGCTGGGTCCGGCCTTCTGGCTCCCGACGTTCGCCACCGACGCCGCCGGGACGGCAGTGGGCGCCTTCACCGCCGGGCGCGACGTGGTGGGGCTCCACGCCTGGGCCGCGCAGGCGCTCTACAGCGTGAAGGGCCAGGACGTGGACTACTCGGCGGCCTACCTGGGCAGCTGGGCCTTCCCCTCCCTGGCGCTCTCATCCAGCCGCTGGCTCGCCAGCACCCCCGACGAGACCGGCCGGCTCATGAGCCAGTGGATGCCGCTGGCGCTGGAGGTGGGCTTCCCCTCCTCCCACCTCGACCGGGCCTTCCTGGTGAGCGCCGCCTGGAGCGGCATCCTCTACCAGGCGCGGGAGCCGCCGCCCGGCCCCTCCGCCTTCCGCGACGGCTTCCGCTCCGAGGTCTCGCTGGGTCTCGCCTACCGCGACGCGCGCCGGTTCGTGCACTCCATCTCCGCCGAGGAGGGGCGCGTCCTGTCGCTGCGCCTCGCCTACGCCGCGCCGGAGAT
>DASRTO010000612.1:0-4817 GCA_035655915.1 Anaeromyxobacteraceae bacterium | reverse complement strand
TGAGGGGTACGGGGCGGCGGCCGGGAAGCGTCCCGGGCGCGGCCCCGGAAGGAAGCGCCGGCGCTGGAAGCGGCGTCCGGGGCGGCGGGATCGCGGTGGTCCCCGCCGGCACTACGTCGAGCCCGGGGTCGAGCGGGCAATCGAGCAACTCCCGGCGCATCTGCTCGGCCGTCTCGAAGCGATCCTCCGGATTCTTCGCCAGCGCCCGCATCACCAGCGCTTCGAGGGCCGGCGACACCCGGTGGCCTGGCGGGCAGCGCTCGGACATCGGCGGAGGCGGCTGCACGGCGTGCGCCTGCGCCATGGCGGGCGGCGTCGCCGCCTGGAACGGGTGGCGTCCGGCGAGCATCTCGTAGAGCATGACGCCCACCGAGTACAGGTCGCTGCGGGCATCCAGCGGCACCAGCGTCGCCTGTTCCGGGCTCATGTAGTCGGGGGTTCCGAAGATGAGACCCGTCTGCGTGAGCCGCCCCCCCCGATCGTCCGGCTCCTGGATCTTGGCGATCCCGAAATCGAGCACCTTCACGAAGTCCGGCTCGTCCCGCCGCGACTCGACCATCACGTTCTCGGGCTTGAGGTCTCGGTGGACGATGCCGGCGCCGTGAGCCTCCGCCAGCGCCGAGAGGATCTGGCCGGCCAGCTGGACCACGCGCCGCTCGCCGAGGGGGAACTCCTCGGCCATGAGCTTCAGGAGATTGCGCCCCGGCAGGTACTCCATGGCCATGAAGAGCGTGCCGTCCTCGGTCTGCCCGAAGTCGGTCACCGAGATGACGTTCGGATGGTGCAGCCTGGAGGCGGCCCGAGCCTCCCGGTGGAATCGCTGGACGATGGTCTGGTCGGAGAGGAACGAGGGCCGCAGGAGCTTGAGCGCGACCGGGCGATCGAGGTTGATCTGGACGGCCTTGTAGACCTGTCCCATGCCGCCGCTCCCGATCCTCTGCTGCACCAGGTAGGTGCCCTTGATCGTCTGCCCGATGAGCGGGTCGGCCGCCTCCGCCCTTCCCTGGGGCGCGAGGATGGGGGCACTGCAGAACGGACAGAAGAGCGCGCCCTCGGGGCCTTCACGCTGGCACTTCGCGCAGAGCGGCATTCAGGGATGGATTATACCGCCTGGCCCCCGTTGGGTTATTCTCGCGCCGGGGGCATTGCATCGTATCCCTGGGGCTCACGGGAGGAGCTCATGCGGAAGCTCGCCGTCGCGGCCGTCTCGTCGCTGCTGCTCGTCGTTCCGCAAGCCGTTCGGGCCCAGCAGGAGAGCGGCGTGGAGCCGTTCCTCAAGTCCCCGCCGCCGCCGGAGAAGGACAGCGGTTTCACCCTGGCCCTGCGCCTGGGCTTCGGCATTCCGTTCGGGGACACCAGCGCCGACTCCGGGGCCGCGACGCCGCTCGGTGACCAGCTCCAGGGCCAGGTCCCGATCTGGATCGACGTGGGCTACCGCTTCGCCGGGAGCTGGTTCGTGGGCGCATACCTGCAGCTCGGCATCGGGATCGTGAACACGGACAAGGCCGCCGGTGGCCTGTGCAACCAGCCCGGGGTCTCCTGCAAGGGCAGCGACGTCCGCCTCGGCGTGGAAGGCACCTACAGCTTCTCTCCCGGCCAGAGCTTCAACCCCTGGATCGGGCTGGGCACGGGATACGAGTGGGTGAACCTGCAGGGCGAGAGCGCGACCGGCAACGGCGAGTTCACCTTCAAGGGCTGGGAGTACTTCATCGTGCAGGTCGGCGGCGATTTCTCGTTGAGCAAGGTCTTCGCCCTCGGCCCCTACGCGTCCTTCGGCCTGGGCCAGTACTCGAGCGCCGACGTCACGCTCGCGAGCACGACCGTCAGCACGACCTTCAGCGGCGACATCGCCAACAAGAAGGTCCACGCCTGGCTGCAGCTCGGCGTGAAGGGCACCTTCAACCTCTGATGGCGGCTCTCCCCCCGGCAGCGCCCATGGCCGAGCTCCTGGTCTCGAACGGCGCCTGCGCGGGGACCGTCTTCTTCCTCGAGCACGATCCGACCATCGTCGGGCGCTCCGAGGAGTGTCACGTCGTCATCCCCGATCCCTGGATCTCCAGCCGTCACTGCCGCGTCGAGATGCGGAGCGGCGAGCCCTGGATCGTCGACCTGGGAAGCCGCAACGGCACCTGCGTCGACGGCCGGCGAGTCCACGAAGCCGCGCTGCGAGATGGGTCGCGCGTCGCCCTCGGCCGGACCGAGGCGGTCGTACGCACGGGGGAGCCGCAGGGCCGCGGCGGCGAGGTGCCCGCGGGGGCCACCGCGGTCCGCTTCCTCGCCGACGTGGAGAAGCAGGTGGCGGGGCTCGGGGTGGCCGCGCCCGGGGCGGCGGCGGCCGGTGTCGAGTCGGCTGGGAGACAGCTCGCGGTCCTGCACGCCATCGGCAGGGCTCTCGCCGACGCCCCAGGGCTCGACGAGAGCCTCTCCAAGATCCTGGGAGCGGTGGCGTCCGCGGTCCGCGCCGAGCGGTCGGCGCTCCTGCTCATCGACGAGACCGGGACGGCGGTCCCCCGGGCCCAGGTGCCGCCCGACGCGCCTCCCCGGCTCTCCTCCACCATCGTGTCGGCGGCGACGCGCGCGCGAGCGGGGCTGCTGGTGGCGGACGCCCAGCACGACGATCGATTCTCGGGCAGCCAGTCGGTCCTCTTCGAGGGGATCCGCTCCTACCTGTGCGTCCCCATCTGGGCGGAGAACCGGGTCCTCGGAAGCCTGGTCCTCGACAGGGGGCTGGTCGACCCCTTCACCGCCGCCGATCTCGAGCTGGTGACGGTGGCGGCCTACCAGGCGGCCCTGGCCATCGAGCGGGCGCGCCTGGTGGAGCAGGCCCGGCTGGTGGACCTCCAGCGGCGCCGGCTCCTGCGCCACTTCTCCCCCGACGTGGCCGCCGCCATCCTCTCCCAGGAGGCGCTCGACTCGGATCCGCTGGCGGTCTCCGTCCGCGAGGAGGTCACGGTCCTGTTCTCGGACGTGGAGGGGTTCACGCGCCTCACCGAAGGGCTCCCGGCGCTCGATCTGGCTGAGCTGCTCCAGGAGTACTTCCACGAGATGACGGTGGCGCTGTTCGAGGAAGGCGGCACCCTCGACAAGTTCATGGGCGACGGGCTCATGGCAATCTTCGGAGCTCCGGTCCCCGTCACCGACGGCCCGGTGAGGGCCATCCGCTGCGCCCGCCGCATGCTGGAACGCCTCGCCGCGCTCAACACCAGGCTGCCACCCGACCGCCGGCTCGCCGTCCGGATCGGCATCAACACCGGTCGCGTCGTGGCTGGGAACTTCGGCTCGCCCGAGCGACTGGAGTTCACGGTGCTCGGCGATACGGTCAACGTCGCCTCCCGGCTCGAGTCGATGGCCGGCCCCGGGAAGGTCTGCGTCGGGCGCTCGACCTACGACCGAACCCGGGCGCTCTTCGCCTACCGCGACCTGGGGCTGCGGTCGGTGAAGGGGCGCGTCGCTCCCGTGCAGGTGTACGAGCTGGTTGATCCGCCCTCCAGCTGACGCTCCACCCGGGCTACCGCCCCCTGCTGCTCCACGATGCCGGGCACGCTGCAGCCGGTCGCCCTCCACAATGCACGCCGTCCGACGTAGAGTCTGGGACCCTTCTCGCGGGCGCCGACACCCCCGACGGGTGTCGTGTCGGCCGAAGGCGGCTTCGACGACTGGAGACGAACGGAGTGCCCGGCTCGGCGATGTGATGCGCTTCCTCCTCCTGGCCCTGCTTCCCTGCCTCGGGCTGGCCCAGCCCGTCCAGCCCGGCCTGGCGAGGAGCTATCGAAGGGACTGGGCGCCCCGGCTCCAGCCCTTGCTCAGCGAGCTCGTCCGGTTCCCCACCGTCGCGGGGAACGACAGCGCCCGCGCCGATCAGCAGGCCTGGCTGCTGAGGGTCGGGAAGGAGCTGGGATTCACCGTGCGGCAGGGCGGAAAGGTCACGGAGGTCGAGCTGCCGGGTCCGCCGGGATCGCCGGTGCTCGGCCTGGTGGTGCACGGCGACGTCCAACCCGTGGACGACCACTGGTCCATCCCGCCCTTCGAGGGCGCGGTGAAGGACGGGGCGATCCTCGGCCGGGGTGCCGCCGACGACAAGGGGCCCCTGGTGCAGGCCCTCCTGGCGATGCGCACGCTCGCCGATTCCGGACTCGCGCGAACCCACACCATCCGGCTCCTGGTGGGCAGCGACGAGGAGAGCACCAACCTCGACTTCAAGGAGTACCTTGCGGAGCACCGGGCCCCGGATCTGAGCCTGGTCCTGGACTCGGCCTTCCCGGTGGTGGTGGGGGAGAAGGCTTGGGTCGGTTACTGGCTGGATGCTCCGCTCGCCTCCCGCAGCCCCGCTGGGGGCCTGGAGGTGATCGCCCTGGAAGCGGGTCTCTCCCCCAGCATCGTCCCCGACCGCGCCACCCTGACCCTGCGTGTTCCCGCCAGCGCAGACCTCGAACGCTTGCGGACGAGACTCGCCGCCAAGCCTAGCGCCGCGGGCACCCGCATCGAAGCCCATGCAGGACCCGATCGCACCATCACCCTGACCGCCTTCGGCCGGGCGGCCCACGGTGGGGTCAATCTGGAGAACGGGCGCAACGCCCTGGTCGCCCTGGCTCGGGCCATGGAGGGCGAGCTCCCGCCGGGTGGCGCCGACGATCTGCTGGCGTGGGTCCGTCTCGCCGGGAAGGACGTCTACGGATCGAGCCTGGACCTGCCCGGCCACCCGGTGTTCGGCCCCACCACCGTGAATCCAGCCACGCTCAAGCGCGGGGAGAACGGGTCCTACCGCCTCTTCATCAACCTGCGCGCGAATCCCACCCTCGGCATCGCGGCCCTGCGGG
>DASRTO010000611.1:0-14880 GCA_035655915.1 Anaeromyxobacteraceae bacterium | reverse complement strand
AAGAAGCAGGTCCAGAAGCTGGAGAAGAACGGCTACGCCCCGGGCAAGACCGTCATCAGCTACTGCCACGTGGGGCTGGGGCGCGGCTCGTTCCAGTACCTGGCGCTGCGGCGGGCCGGCGTCCAGAACGTGAAGGTCTACGTCGGCTCGTGGGACGAGTGGGGCAACGACGCCTCGCTCCCCCTGGCTTCCCAGCCGTAGCGCTCGAGGAGGCGCGGCCATGTTGCTGCCATTCATCCAGGGCGCCCTCACCGGCGCCGGGTTCGGGGTGGTCCTCTACAAGGTGGGCGCCACGCGCTACTCGCGCGTCATGGGGATGCTCACGTTGCGCGACACCAAGGTGATGAAGTTCGCCTTCACCACCATCGGGGTGGCCTCGCTGCTGTACGGCCTGGCGGCGGTCACCGGGCTCGCCGAGACGCTCGGGCTCGTGCCCCGCGTCATGCCCTACATGGGCTCGGCCCACATCGTGGGCGGCGTCCTCTTCGGCGCCGGCATGGGCGTCTCCGGGCTCTGCCCGGGGACCTGCGTCGCCAAGGTGGGCGGGCGCGGCGGCGACCGGAAGCTCGCCGCCCCGGCGGCCATGGTGGGCCTGGTGGCGGGCGTGCTCGTCTACGCCGCCCTCAAGGACCCGCTCATGAGCGCCGGCGTCATCGCCCAGAACCAGAAGCCGCTGACGCTCCACGGAGTGCTGGGCCTTCCCTACGGCGCCCTGGCGCTGGGCTGGGGCGCGCTCTTCCTGGCCATCGCCATCGGCGCCGATCGCTTCACCTCCGAGAAGGTCTACCAGCCGGTCCGGGAGCGGCGCGGGATCCTCGACCACCTTCGCGGCGAGTGGAGCTGGGTGGCCTCGGGCCTGGTGGGCGGCGGGCTGGTGGTGCTGGCCACGGCCCAGGGCGGCTACCTGGGCTTCTCCGGCGCCATCCTGGCCTTCACCGGGTGGCTGGCCCAGGTGGTGGGGCACCCGCTCTCGCTGGTACCGCGCATCGACGCCGACATCGTCTGGCGGGCCGCCCTCATCGTCGGCGTGCTCCCCGGCGCCTTCCTGGCCAAGTCCTTCTCGCTTCCCTCCAAGGCGGCAGTCGAGCAGCCGCAGCCCAAGAAGGTGCTGGACGCGGTGGCGGTGACGCGCAGTTTCCTGGCGGCGACGGTCATGTGCCTGGGCGCCCTCATCGGCGGCGGCTGCACCACCGGCGCCTTCATCGCCGCCTGGCCCACGCTCTCCTTGGGGAGCCTCGCCATGGCGGGGACCTTCTTCGTGGTCTCCATGGCGGTGAGCAGCGGTCGGCTCCTCCTCCTGCGGAGCTACGACCTGTCGCAGGCGCAGCTCACCGGCGATCGCGTCTACGACTAGGAGGGCGCCCCGTGAAGACCCAGGTCCGCATCCTCTTCATCCTCGCCATCCTGGCGCTGACGGCGGGGTGGCTGTCGCTGCGCCGAGGCAACGCCGCGCTGCAGGCGCGGCTGGCGGCCCTCCCGCCGGGGGCGGAGGTGACGCGATGAGGCCGAACGTCGAGCTGTGGCTCTACCTCGGCGCCATGATCGGGCTCTCCCACCTGGTGGTGGTCGAGGGGCACGCCCGCGTCGACCTGGAGCGCCGCCTGGCCGTCGAGCCGCGCGAGCTCTACCGCACCCTGGCCCGGTCGAAGAGCGGGCTCCAGGTCCTGGACGTGCGGCCCGACCTGGCCGCTGGCTACGAGGACTCGCACATCCCCGGCGCCATCCCGCTGCCGGGCTGCGACGAGGCGCGGGCGCCCGAGGCGGCGCGAGGGCGCGTCCTCCGCTCCGTCCCCACGGTGGTGGTCTCGGCGCGGGGCGACGAGCCCGAGGTGCACGCCTGCGTGGACCGCTTCACCTCGGCGCGCAGCCTGGCCGGCGGCATGGAGGCCTGGAGCGCCGCCAGCCTGCCCGAGGACTCGGGCGAGTACTCCCCGCCGTCGGCCAGGGCCGGCGGCGGCTGCCTCTAGACGTCGGAGGAGGGACCATGTCCGTCGGACGGCGGGACTTCCTCGAGGGCCTGGTGGTCCTGGGTGCGGCGGGAGCGGCAACCCGCGCCCTGCCCGCCGCCGGGCCCGGCCCCGCGCCCGCCGCGGCCAGCCCGGCGGCCGCGCTGCCGGGGCGGGCCACCGAGGACCTCTACCGGGCCGAGTTCGCCCGGAGCTACGGCGACGGCGAGGCCCACGGTTACGCCTACCACTGCGTCAACTGCCAGGGGAACTGCGCCTGGGACGTGTGGGTGGACGCGGGCGGACGCATCACGCGCGAGAACCAGTCGGCCTCCTACCCGGCCATCGCCCCGGACGTCCCCGACGCCAACCCGCGCGGCTGCAACAAGGGCGTGCAGCACTCCCAGGTGCTCTACGAGGCCGACCGGCTCCTCTACCCCATGCGGCGGGTGGGGCCGCGCGGCGGCGGGAAGTGGCAGCGCATCAGCTGGGACGAGGCCATCACCGAGGTGGCCACCCAGCTCTACCAGACCATGCTGCGCCGGGGCCCGGCCGGCAACTACGTGCACATCGGCTCGGGCATGCTCTCCGAGGCGCGCGCCGCCTCGGTGAAGCGGCTGGGGACGCTGCTGGGGGCGGTGCGCCCCTACATCGCCAGCTACGTTGGCGACATGTTCCCGGGCGCCACCGTGGTCTACGGCGAGGGGAACCTGGGCTGCACCTACGACTTCTTCTACGGCGCCGACGTGGCGCTCTTCTGGGGCTGCAACCCCAACACCTCGCGCATCCCCGACGCCCACTACCTGTGGGAAGGCAAGTACCGCGGGGCCAGGGTGGTGGTGGTGACCCCCGAGCTCAACTCCACCGCCGTCCACGCCGACCTGTGGGTGCCGGTGAAGCCCGGCTACGACGGGCACCTGGCCCTCTCCATCCTCCACCGCATCGTCAAGGGGCGCCTCTACCGCCAGGACTTCCTCAGGCGCTTCACCGACCTCCCGCT
The DNA here is from genome assembly GCA_035655915.1 of Anaeromyxobacteraceae bacterium. Taxonomy (GTDB): domain Bacteria; phylum Myxococcota; class Myxococcia; order Myxococcales; family Anaeromyxobacteraceae; genus DASTPH01. Next base: position 11,934 of record DASRTO010000611.1, on the reverse strand, counting down.
CTTGGTGCGGACCGACACCAAGGAGCTGGTCCGGCTCCACGACGTGGACCAGGCCGACCCGCGCTTCGACCGGCGCTCGGCCGGGCTCTTCGCCGCCGACGAGTCGAAGCACCACGAGGTCTTCCTGGCCTTCGACCGGAAGAGCCGGAAGGTCACCGCCCTCCCGGGCTGCGAGGGCTCGACGGTCGACACCCTCCGCCTCGAGGACGTGGCCTGGAAGATCGACCCGGCCCTCGACGGCCGCTTCCGACTGCGGCTCAAGCACGGCGAGGTGGAGGTGGTCCCGGCCTTCTCGCTCCTCGAGAAGGAGCTCGAGGCCTACAGCCCCGAGAAGACGCGGGCGCTCACCGGGGTGCACCCGTCGGTGGTGGACCGGCTGGCCCGCGACCTCGCCCGCTCCAAGGTGGCGGTGGTGACCCTCGGGTTCTCCATCGGCAAGCACTTCAACGGCATGCTCTCGCAACGGGCCATCGCCTCGCTGGCGGCCTTCCTCGGCAAGCTGGGCCCCTTCGGCGGGCTCAACACCGAGAACGAGTGGAGCATCACCGGCCTGGAAGGGCTCTCCGGTTTCCAGGGACGCTACACCCACCGCTTCGCCTCCGGCTTCGTCTCCGAGTTCATGATGGGCGGCGGGATGGACGGGGTGGACCGGGCCTTCGACGAGGAGGACGTCCGGCGCGCCACCGGAGCCTCAAAGGGCGAGTACCGCCGACAGGTGGAGGCGCTGCTCACGCGGTCGGCCGGCGACGAGGGCGAGAAGCGGGGCAAGCCCTGGTGGAAGGAGACCGAGACCTTCCTCCTCTTCGCCGACGCCCGCTTCCGCCGCAACAAGGGGCCCTACCGCGACGCCTTCCTCGAGAAGGCGAAGTTCGTGGCCTACGGCGACTTCCGCATGAGCGACTTCGCCACCTTCGCCGACGTGCTCCTGCCCTGCACCACCCCCTACGAGTCCTGGGACATCCGCACCAACCCCGGCTATCACCGCTTCGCCAACATCGCCGTGCCGCCGGCGGGCCTCCGGCGCCCGGGCGAGATCAAGTCGGAGTGGGAGATCTCCACCCTTCTCGTGGAGAAGATGCAGGCCCTGGCCTTGGCCCGCTTCAAGGCCACCGGGGACCGGCGCTCCATCGAGATCCCCGACCCCACCCACGCCCAGGCCGGGTTCCACGCCATGGACAAGCTGGTGGAGGACTTCACGGCCGGCGGGCGGCTCCGCACCGACCGGGAAGCGGTGGAGTTCGCACTGGAGCACGTGGACCAGTTCAAGCCCAACACCCCGAAGAGCGTGGTGGAGCGGGGCGGCTTCCTCCAGCTCAACGAGAAGGCCGGCAAGACGTCGCCGCTCCACGCCGACCGCCCCTACAACTCCTTCGAGAACCACCTCTACCTGAACCAGCGCTTCGAGACCGTGAGCGGGCGCCTCACCTTCTACGTGGACCACCCGCTGTGGATCGCGGCCGGGGCCCAACTCCCCGCCGCCCGCGAGCCCATCCGGTCGCGCCGACACCCCTTCCTGCTCATGACCCCGCACGCGCGCTGGTCGATCCACTCCACCTACAAGACCTCGCCCATCCTGCAGCGCCTGCAGCGCGGCCGGCCCTACGTGATGCTGAACCCCCAGGTGGCCGCCCGGAAGGGCATCGCCGACGGCGACGAGGTGAGGCTCTGGAACGACCTCGGCGAGGTCACTCTCATGGCCAAGGTGGCCGCCGGCGTGCCGCCCGACGCGCTGGTGATGGAGCACGGCTGGGAGCCCTTCATGTTCAAGGGGAAGAAGGGGCACAACGCCCTCATCGGCGACATGCTGAACCTCCTCGAGGTCTCCGACGGCTGGGGGCACCTCAAGTTCGGGCAGAACTGGGATGGCAACCAGCACGCCTACGACGCCACCGTCGACGTGGCCCGGGTGCGGTCATGACCACCGCCGGCGCCGCCCCCACCGCCACCGGCCAGCGCCAGCTGGCGATGGTGATGGACCTGAACAAGTGCATCGGCTGCCAGACCTGCACCGTGTCCTGCAAGACGCAGTGGACCAACCGCGACGGCCGCGAGTACATGTACTGGAACAACGTCGAGACCCGCCCCGGCAGCGGCTACCCGCGCAAGTGGGAGGAGCTGGGCGGCGGCTTCGACGCCGCAGGCGCGCTCCGCGAGGGCGCGGTCCCCTCGCTCTCCGCCGACTACGGCACGCCCTGGGACTTCAACCTCGACGAGGCCGCGCTGGGCAAGGAGGTGCGCCCCGAGGGGGCCACCGTCGCCGGGCCCAACTGGGACGAGGACGCCGGCGCCGGCGACTTCCCCAACGCCTGGTACTTCTACCTCCCCCGCATCTGCAACCACTGCTCCAGCCCTTCGTGCCTCGCCGCCTGCCCGCGCGGCGCCATCTTCAAGCGGTCGCAGGACGGGGTGGTGCTGGTGGACCAGGAGAAGTGCGAGGGGCTGCGCTACTGCATCGCCGGCTGCCCCTACAAGAAGATCTACTTCAACCCCCGCATCGCCAGGTCGGAGAAGTGCATCTTCTGCTTCCCGCGCGTGGAGAAGGGGCTGCCGCCCGCCTGCGCCCAGCAGTGCGTGGGGCGCCTGCGCTTCGTCGGCTACCTCGACGACCGCGAGGGGCAGGTGTGGAAGCTGGTCCACCACTTCCAGGTGGCCCTCCCCCTCCACCCCGAGTACGGCACCCAGCCCAACGTCTTCTACGTGCCGCCGCTCCCCGGCCCGCCCAGGTACGACGCCCAGGGCCGGCCTATCCCCAACAGCGAGCGCATCCCGGTCTCCTACCTCGAGTCGCTCTTCGGCCCTGGCGTCCGCAAGGCGCTCCGGACGCTGGAGGCGGAGATGGCCCGCAAGAAGGCGGGGAAGCCCTCCGAGCTCATGGACATCCTCATCGCCTTCCAGCACGCCGACATGTTCCGGCTGGGGGAGCCCGCCGCCGGACGCCTCACCCAGATCGGCCGCCGCGGCCTCAAGTCGGTCGAGGCCCCCAGGGGGTGACGATCATTGCGCGCCACCGCCCTCGCCGCCGCCCTGCTCCTGGCCGCCTCGGCGCGCGCCGCCGGGCCCGGCGACGCCTTCCTGGCCTCGGAGGCCATCCAGGCCCGCGAGGTGGCGGGCCCGCTGCCGGCCGACCCCGGCGACGCCTTCTGGAGCGGCCTCCCCGCCGTCCAGGTCGCGGCCGTCCCGCAGCGCACCCTGCGCCTCAACGACCGCCGGGCCAACGAGGCCCTGGCCGCCGCCGGGCCGCGAAGCCTCTCGGTCCGCGCCGCCCATGACGCCCGCGACCTGGGCGTGCTGGTGGAGTGGGACGACGCCACCCAGGACCGGATGCGCCAGGACGCCACCGACGTCTACGGCGACGCCGCCGCCATGGAGATCCCCCGGCGCTTCGGGGCCGGCCTCCGGCTGCCCTACGTGGGCATGGGCGACGAGGGACAGCCGGTGGCGGTCTCGATGGTGCGCGCCACCGCCCAGGGGGTGGTGGTCCGGGAGGCGGCGGCCACCGGCTTCGGCTCGCTGGCCCGCGCCGACGGCGGCGGGGCGCGCGCCGCCATGCGCTACGACCCGGCGCGCGGGTCGTGGCGGGCCCTGTTCCTGCGCCCGCTGGGCACGGGAGAGGGTGGCCTTGCGCGGGGGCTCATCCCGTTCGCGCTGGCGGTGTGGGACGGGTCGCGGCAGGAGCGCGGCGGCAACAAGGCGCTCACCCGATGGAAGTTCCTCCGGCTGGCGCGCTACCCGCTGGAGCAGGCCTACCTCACGGAGATGGCCTGGGGCTTCGGCCCCGAGGGACACGGCGACGTCGCCCGCGGCAAGGCCCTGGTGGAGGGAATGTGCACTCCCTGCCACACCGTGGGCGAGCGGCGCGCCCCGGTCGCCGGCATGGCGCCGGACCTCTCCGCCATCGGCGCCATCTCCACCCCGGGGTACCTGCGGGACTCGCTCCTGGACCCGAGCACGGTGGTGGTGCCGAGCCCCAACCCGGCCCAGCACCAGGACCGCTCCAGGGCGCCGGGCGTCTCCGGCCCGTACCCGCTCAACGAGGGCTTCGCCTGGTCGCGGCGGGACGCCTCAGGGAAGGCGGTCTCCAGGATGCCGCCCTACGCGGCCCTGCCCCGGCCCGACCTCGAGGCGGTGGTGTCCTATCTCATGACGCTGGGCGCGCCCGCGCCCGGCGAGCGGAGGAAGCCATGAGGATTCTCGTCGTCGCCCTGGCCGTCGCCCTGGCCGGTCCGGCCCGGGCCGCCCCGGGCGAGGAGGTCGAGGTCACCGCCGGGGTGGTCACCGGGCTCTCCTGCGCCCTGCAGGCCCGGGCCAAGGGGGAGCTCAAGGGCCTCACCGCCTGCCCGCCGGCCGAGGGAGCCAAGGAGATGGTGGTCTTCGACGTGGCGGAGAGGCGCATCTACCGCATCGCCGGCAGGAAGGTCCTCCACTACCAGCTCGAGAGCGCCTTCGGCGGCGGCAGCATCGACTTCACCGGGAAGACCGTGAAGGTCGAGCCCAAGACCGACATCGCCACCGTGGAGGTCTCCGAGTTCTCCATCACCAAGAAGCCCAAGCCGGGGTCGTTCAAGGGGTGCCTCTGACCATGGCCCCGCCCTCCTCGTCCCTCCGCGTCCCGCCGCCCGGGACGCCTGGGGCGCCCGGCCCCCAGCGCGCCTCGGCGCCCCCCGCCGAGCCGCTGGTGCGCATCGGCGCCCGTCCCGGCCTCGCCTTCGGGCACACCGCCTTCCCTCGCCATCGCGCGCCCTACGCGCGCCAGGTGGTGGTCTTCACCAGTGGCAAGGGCGGGGTCGGCAAGAGCACGGTGGCCGTCAACGTGGCGAGCGCGCTGGCCCGGCGCGGCCTCCGGGTGGGGATCCTGGACGCCGACGTGCACGGCCCGAGCGTCCCCCGCATGCTCCAGCTCGGCGGCGAGCGGGTGCGCTGGAACGACGCCGGCCAGATGGTCCCGGCCGAGAACTTCGGCCTCAAGGTCATGAGCGTGGGGCTCACCACCCCCGAGGCCGACACGCCCCTGGCGTGGCGCTCGGCGGTGGCGGTGGGGGCGGTGGTGCAGCTCCTGGAGGACGTGGCCTGGGGCCCGCTGGACGTCCTGTGCCTGGACCTGCCGCCCGGCACCGGCGACGTCCAGCTCACCGTGGCCCAGGAGCTGCGCATCGGGGCGGCGGTGGTGGTGACCACGCCGCAGGCCGTGGCCACCGACGACGTGCGGCGCGCCCTGCGCATGCTGCTCGAGTCGGGGGTGCCGGTGGCCGGGGTGGTGGAGAACATGAGCTGGTTCGCGACCCCGGACGGCGCCCGCCACCACCCCTTCGGCGAGGGGGGCGGGCGGGCCCTGGCAGAGGCCTACGGCGTCCCGCTGCTGGGGGAGATCCCGCTCGACCCGCGCATCCGCGAGGCCTGCGACGAGGGCCGGCCGGCGGCGGCGGTCGGGGGCACCGATCTCGAGGCGACCTTCGCCGAGCTGGCCGGCCGGCTCTGGGCCACCCTCGAGGCCCGCTCCGCCCGGCGCCCGCCTGACCGAACGGCATGAGACGGGCCCCACGCGTCACCAGTAGTGCATGCAGGTCGTGCGAGGGACGAGCCCTCGCCTTAAGGAGTCCCACCGGACGAGGAGGAACGATGCATAGCAACCGATTGATGCCCCTGGCCGCCGCGGCGGCCTTCCTGGCGGCCGGCGCCGCCCGGGCCGGCGAGCCCAAGAAGACCCCCGAGCTGCTGGCCAAGGGCACGGCGTCGTATGAGATGAACTGCGCCTCCTGCCACGGTCCGGGCGGGACCGGCGACGGCGCGGCGGCGGCGGCGCTCAACCCCAAGCCCACCAACCTGGCCACCGGCAAGCTCAAGGGCGGCGACAAGCCGGCCCAGATCTTCGCCACCCTGGGCAAGGGCGTCCCCGGGACCGCCATGATCGCCTTCACCTACCTCCCCGAGGAGGAGCGCTGGGCCATCGCCTACCACGTGGCTGCGCTGCGCAACGGCGCCAAGGGAAAGAAGAAGTAGCGGTGGCGGCGGCACGCCGAGATCGGCTCCGGCTCCGCGCCCTGGCCGCGGGCGCCGCCCTGCTCAGCGCGGGCGCTGCGGCGGCCCAGTCCGCCGAGCAGCTCAAGCGCGAGGTGGCGGCGGTGGGCGTCACCGAGCGGCTCGGAGCCAGCGTGCCCCGGGCGGCCGCGTTCGCCGAGGCCGGCGGCCGCCACCTGTCGCTGGCCTCGCTCTCGGGCCGCCCGCTGCTCCTCTCCTTCAACTACACCGGCTGCCCGCGCCTGTGCGGGCTGCAGCTCTCCGGCATCGCCCGGGGGCTGCGCGAGCTGGGGTGGCGGGGGGAGGGCTTCCAGGTGGCCACCGTGAGCATCGACCCGGCCGAGCAGCTCCCCCAGTTGCTGCGCATGAAGCAGGCCATGGTGCGCCAGGCCGGCGGCGCGCCGGGCGTGGAGGGCGGCTGGCACTTCCTCAAGGGCGCCCGCGAGGACGTGGACGCCCTGGCCGAGGCGGTGGGCTTCCGGTACCGCTACGACCCCCGGACCTCCGAGTACCAGCACCAGGCGACGCTGGTGGTGCTCACCGGCGACGGCCGCGTGAGCGGCTACCTGCACGGCATCTCCTACGACCCGGAGGCGCTGCGCGCCGCCCTGGAGCGCGCCCGGTTCGGCCGGGTGGCCTCGGCGGAGGAGCAGGCCAGCCTGGGCGGCTTCCTCCTCACCTGCATGGGCTTCGACCCGGCCGACCCGGCGCCGGCGGCCCTCAAGGCCATGCGCGCCGGCGGGGTCTCGGCCATCCTCCTCGCCATCGCCTTCCTCGCCCTCCACCTGTGGCGCGATCGCCGCCGCAAGAGAACCCACCGTGATCCCGAGACTGCTTGAGCCCCTCGCCGCGGCCCTCCCCGCCGCCGGCTTCATGCCCCAGCGCGCCTCCAGCGTGGCCGGGAACGTGGACCGGGTCTTCGGGTTCATCTTCTGGGTGAGCCTGGCCGCCCTGGTGCTCATCCTGGTGCTCACGGTGGTGTTCGTGCTGCGCTACCGGGTGCGCAGCGGCCGCACCGCGCCCGAGCCCTCCCCCTCCCACCACAACCGGCTGGAGCTCCTCTGGTCGGCGATCCCGCTGGCGCTGGTGATGATCATCTTCGGGGTCTCCACCGCCGCCTGGCTGGACATGATCGAGCCCGCCACCGGACCGGACCCGCTGCGGGTCCAGGTGACGGGGCGTAGGTGGTCGTGGTGGTTCGACCACCCGGGCGGCAGGGGCGCACCGGAGCTTCACCTCGTGGCCGGAAGGCCCGCGGTGCTGACCCTGGCCTCCACCGACGTCGTCCACTCCCTCTACCTGCCCGACTTCCGGCTGAAGCAGGACGCCGTGCCCGGCCGCTTCACCCGCATGGCCTTCACCCCGGTCCTGGCCGGCAACTTCCCCGTCCTGTGCGCCGAGTACTGCGGCACCGACCACTCGCGCATGCTCGCCACCGCCGTGGTCCATCCGGACCAGGCCTCCTTCGACGCCTGGGCGCGGGCCGGGGCCGGGGAGGCGCTCTCGCTCTCCGACCTGGGCAAGAAGGTGCTGGCCGCCAAGGGCTGCCTGGCCTGCCACAGCCTGGACGGCACGCCGCGGGTGGGGCCCACCTTCAAGGGGCTGTGGGGCCGGGAGGAGAAGTTCGCCGACGGCACCAGCGCCAAGGTGGACGAGAACTACCTGCGCGAGTCGGTGGTGAAGCCCGGCGCCAAGGTGGTGGCCGGCTTCGCCAACCTGATGCCGCCCGTCCCGCTGGAGGAGCGGGAGATGCAGGGCGTCGTCGCCTACCTCCAGACCCTCGGGACCGCCCCATGACCACCGCCGTGAGCGCCGCCGAGCCGGCCGCCGAGAGCTACCTCCGCCACGGGCGCGGGCTGCGCTCCTGGCTCCTCACCATCGACCACAAGCGCATCGGCCTCATGTACCTGGGGCTCATCGCCTTCATGCTCTTCCTGGGCGGCATCTTCGCCATGGTGCTGCGCATGAACCTGTGGCGCCCCGCCGGGGGGCTCGTGTCCAACGACACCTACAACAAGCTCTTCACCCTCCACGGCGCGGTGATGGTCTTCCTCTTCGTCATCCCGGGGATCCCGGCCGCGCTGGGCAACTTCGTGCTCCCCCTGCAGCTGGGCGCCAAGGACGTGGCCTTCCCCCGGGTGAACCTGCTCTCCTTCTGGCTCTTCGCCCTGGGCTCGGCGCTGTTCGTGGCCACCCTGGTGGCGGGCGGGGTGGACACCGGCTGGACCCTCTACCCGCCCTACAGCCTGGAGGGGTCGCGCGGGCTGGGCATCCTCCTGGCGCTGACCGGGGTGTTCGTGGCCGGCTTCAGCTCCATCCTCACCGGCCTCAACTTCATCGCCACCATCCACACCATGCGCCCGCCAGGGATGGGCTGGTTCGGGCTGCCGCTCTTCCTGTGGGCCCTCTACGCCACCGCCATCATCCAGATCGTGGCCACCCCGGTGCTGGGCATCACCGTGGCCCTGGGCTTCATGGAGCGGCTCTTCCACCTCGGGCTGTTCATGCCGGAGTACGGCGGCGACCCGGTGCTGTTCCAGCACTTCTTCTGGTTCTACTCGCACCCCGCCGTCTACATCATGATCCTGCCGGCCATGGGGATCGTCTCGGAGGTGGTGTCGGTCTTCAGCCGCAAGCCCATCTTCGGCTACCGCTTCATCGCCATGAGCTCCATCGCCATCGCGGTGATCGGCTTCTTCGTCTGGGGCCACCACATGTTCGTCTCCGGCCAGTCCAAGTGGGCCAGCGTGGTCTTCAGCTTCCTCACCATGCTGGTGGCCATCCCCTCGGCCATCAAGACCTTCAACTGGCTGGCCACCATGTACAAGGGGGCCATCGTCCTCAGGACGCCCATGATCTACGTGCTGGCCTTCTTCGCCATCTTCGGCATCGGCGGGCTCACCGGCCTGTTCCTGGGGTCGCTGGCCACCGACGTCCCCCTCCACGACACCTACTTCGTGGTGGCCCACTTCCACTTCGTGATGGTGGGAGCGGTGCTGACCGCCTTCATGGCCGGCCTGCACTACTGGTGGCCCAAGATGACCGGGCGCATGTACTCGGAGGCCTCGGGAAGGCTCTCGGCGGTGCTGGTGCTGGTGGGGTTCAACGTCACCTTCATCCCCCAGTTCCTGGCCGGGGTGGCGGGCATGCCGCGCCGTTACGCCACCTACGCGGCGGCCTTCCAGACGAACAACCGCGTCTCCACCGTGGGGGCCTTCATCCTGGCGGCCGGCCTGCTCCTGGCCGCCTCGGGGCTCCTCGCCTCGCTGGCCCGCGGCCGGAGGGCTCCGGCCAATCCCTGGGGGGCGGCCTCGCTGGAGTGGTCGGCTGCCTCGCCCCCGTCCCATCACAACTTCGACCGCACGCCCACCGCCGGCGACCCCTACGACTTCGGCGGGCTCCGGGAGGTCTCCGCGGAGGCCGGCTGGGTCCGGGCCGCGGGAGGTGCGCCATGACCACCCCCTCCGGCGGCGAGGCGGCCCGCCCCCGCTTCCTGGCCGAGCACTTCGAGAGCATGGAGGCGCAGCTCGAGACCAGCACCACCGGCATCTGGCTGTTCCTCGCCAGCGAGGTGCTCTTCTTCGGCGCCCTCTTCACGGCCTACGGCGTGTGGCGGGCCAACCACCACGAGCTCTTCCACTACGCCCAGCACTTCCTGGACTGGCGCCTGGGGGCGCTCAACACGCTGGTGCTCATCTCCTCCAGCCTCTCGGCGGCCTGGTCGGTGCGCTGCGCCCAGCTGGGCCGGCGGCGGGGGCTGCTCGCCACCCTGGCCCTCACCTTCGCCCTGGCGGGGGTGTTCCTGGTGGTGAAGTACTTCGAGTACAGCCACAAGCTGCACCACGGCGTGACCTGGGGCGCCTCCTTCCACGCCTCGGAGGAGATCCTGCGCTCCTTGCCGGCGGCCGTCCGCGCCCTGCCGGTGCCCGAGCACATGGGCACCTTCTTCACGCTCTACTACCTCATGACCGGCCTGCACGGCATCCACGTGCTGGTGGGCATGGGGCTCTACGTCTGGCTGCTGCGCCGGGCCCGGCGGGGCCACTTCGGCCCCGGCTACTACGGGCCGGTGGACGCGGTGGCGCTCTACTGGCACCTCGTCGACATGATCTGGATCTTCCTCTTCCCGCTCTTCTACCTGGTCTGACGAGGCTCCCGTGACCGATCACACGGTTCCCGCTCCCGGGCACGCCGCCGCCCCGCACGCCCTGCCGGCCCGGGTGCTCCTCGGCACCGCCGCGGCCCTCTTCGTCCTCACCGCCGCCACGGTGGCCATCTCCCGCGTCAACCTGGGCGCCCTCAACGCGGTGGCGGCGCTCGCCATCGCCGCCGTGAAGGCCTCGCTGGTGGCGCTCTTCTTCATGCACCTCAAGTACCAGGGGCGCTTCAAGGCGGTGATCTTCACGGCCTCGGTGCTCTTCGCGGTGCTGCTGGTGGGGTTCGTGGTGTTCGACACCACCCAGTACCAGCCCGACATCCGCGCCGCGGCGGCGCGCGCGGGCGCTCCGCGGCCCTGACGGGCGCGGGCTCGGCCCATGGGCCGGACCCGACGTCGGCGCCGGGGGACGAGCCCCCGCCCTACCGGCCGGGCGCCTTGCGCTCGTCCTTGAACCAGTTGAGGAAGGCGGCCACGGCGCCGGGCATGGGCTCCTTCCCCAGCTTCTCCAGCTCGCCCTTGTCGAGCCAGAAGCCGCCGCAGCTCATGCAGGCGTCCACGTCCACGTTCCGCATGCGGATGGAGTGCAGCTCCAGCCCGCACTTGGGGCAGCGCATCCAGTGCTGCTGCTTGAGGCGCTCGAGCTCGGCGGCGCTGGTCTGGCGCTTCACCTCCAGGGCCAGCTTGCGCTTCTTCTCGGCCTCTTCCCGGGCGAAGTATTCCTCCTCGGCGGAGGAGGGTTTCTTGGGGCCTTGGTCGGGCATGGGGTGGCTCCTTCGCGGAGGGGGGTCGGTCCCATCTTAGTCGCGGTCGGCCGGCGCGTGGTGCGGAATGGACGGCTCAGCGGCCGGCGGCGGCCAGCGCCCGCGAGAGCTCATCCGGGTCGAACCCTCCCACCGCCCGCCCGCCGATGACGGTCACCGGGATGGAGGGGGCCTTCCCGGCGATGGCGACCAGCTCGGCCAGCGCCCTGGGGTCGCGGTCGATGTCGCGCTCCTCGACCGTCACCCCCTGCCCCGCCAGCCAGGCCTTGGTCTTCTTGCAGGCTCCGCACCAGGCCGCCGAGTAGACCACCGCGCGCGGACCCGTGCCCGGGGCCGAGGGGCGCGGCATCGCCGGCGAGACAGCGGGAGCGCCGCCGGGCAGCCGGGAGTACTCCCCGCGGTACACTGCGAGCAGCGGCAGGGTGCGGACCTTCGACCCGGCCCGGTGCGGCTCGGGGACCCGCTCCTCCTCGTCGGTGAAGTGGGTCACCCCCTTCTCGTCGCTCCAGCGGTAGAGCCCCTCCACCGCCTCCCGGGCGTCGGCCGCCCCTCCCGCCCTCGCCTGGACGGCCGCGGCTGCCACGCCGCCGCCCTCCTGCGGGCAGTCCGGCAACGGCGTGGAGCGATCCAGGAGCCACTGGCCGAGGTCGCGGTTCAGGCGCCGCACCATCGCCCCGCCGGGGACCTGGGCGGCAGGGGAGGGGCCGAGAAGCGAGAGGCCGAGCCAGCCGCCCGCGAGGGCGGCGCACAGCCCGGCGACGGCGACGGCGATGCGTCCGATGGTCAGGGTCATCCCCGGTCCCTCGCCGGGCGCCGCACGGGCGCCCTCAGCGACGTCAGCCTCGGCCCGCCGGGCCGGTATTGGGGACCGGCGTGAAGCGATGCCGGTCGCGGAACCGGGGGTCGGTGCCGAGGGTCCGCTGCACCGCCTCGATCTCGGCGGCGGTGAGCCCCTCGGCGGCGGGCCCGGCCATCACCAGCCCGCCCCCGCCGTGTGGG
>DASRTO010000610.1:0-4292 GCA_035655915.1 Anaeromyxobacteraceae bacterium | reverse complement strand
CTCCGGTACGCCGTTCTCGCCCCGTCGCGCCACAACGCGCAGCCCTGGGCCTTCGAGATCGACGGGGAGGAGGTGCGGGTAGACGTTGACTGGCGGCGAGGCCTCCCCGCGGCCGATCCCCAAGGGCGCGAGGCCACCATCGCCTGCGGCGCGGCCCTGGAGAACCTTCGCATCGCCGCAGCCCATCACGGCCACCACCTGGGGGTGCAGGCCTGCGAGCCGCGTCCGGGCGGGCCGGTGGCCATGGGCCGGCTGCTCGATCGCCGGTCGCCGACGCGCGAGGAGGAGACGCTCTTCCGCGCCATCCCGCTGCGCCGCACCGCCACCACCTTCTTCCCCGGCGGGCTCAGCCCGGCGGAGCTGGCGCGACTGGCTCCGGCGACGCGGTGCGCCGTCCTGGTGCGGAAGCTGCCGAGGTGGCTGGTGCGCCCGGTGGCCGAGCTGGTGGCGGAGGCCGACGGCGTCCAGTGGTCGAGCGCGCGGTTCCGGCACGAGGTGGCGCTCTGGACCACGCGCGGGCGGCGCCCGGCGGAGCGGGCCGGGACCAGCCGGCCCCAGGGCCCCGCGGGGTCGGGCGGGCTGCTGCGGCGCCTGCTGCACCAGCAAGGGCGCACCGGCCCCGAGGAGATCAACCGCCGGCTCGACGAGCAGACCCGCACCCTGATCCTCCTCTCCACCACCGGCGAGGGGCCGCGCGACTGGCTCGCCGCCGGCCGGGCCATGCAGCGGCTCCTGCTCCGGGCCACCGCCAGCGGGATGGTGGCGTCCTTCCTCTCCCAGCCGCTGGAGGTGCCAGACGTGCGGCACCGCCTCCGCCGCAACGTCGGGGAGAGGGGGCACCCGCAGATCCTCCTGCGCGTGGGCTACGGACCCCCGCCCCGGCCGAGCCCGCGCCGCCCGGTGGAGCTGGTGCTGCGCTCCTTCTGCAGCGAGATCACGGTGGAGGTCTGCCCGGAGGAGACCCCCGAGGCCGCCGCTGCCCCGGGCGAGGGGGCGCCGCCGGCCGCCGATGGCAGCTGGCGCCTGGCCGGGAACGGCTCCTTCTAGCGGGCCGCCGGCGACCCGGCTCGCGGCGCCCGAGCCTCGCCGGGGCCGCGCCTCTCAGCCCAGGCCGTGGATGCGGCCCCGCTCCAGGGCCCGCGCCGCCTGGGTGCACAGCACCTGCACCCCCGCGCCCAGGACCGCGAAGCGCGGGTCGGTGGTCTTCCCCTCGCGGAAGCGCTTGTAGATCTGCTGCACGATGACCGCGATCTTGAAGAGCGCGAAGGCGTACTGGAACAGCATGGGGCCGGGGTCGCGGCCGGAGCGGGCGGCGTAGCGCTCCACCACGCCGCGGCGGTCCAGGCTCCCCGGCAGGTGGGTGGGGCCGAAGGCCAGCGCCTGCAGCTCCGGCGGGTCGTCGGGATCGACCCAGTAGCCGAGCGAGGTGCCGAGGTCCATGAGCGGGTCGCCCACGGTGGCCATCTCCCAGTCGAGCACCGCCACGATGCGCGTGAGGTCCGATGGGTCCAGCACCAGGTTGTCGTACTTGAAGTCGTTGTGGACCAGGGCGGCGCCGCCCCCGGCCGGGACGTTCCGGCCCAGCCAGGCGGCCACCGCCTCGGCCTCGGGCACCTCGTCGGTCCTGGCCCGGGCGTAGCGCTCGGTCCAGCCGGCGACCTGCCGCTGCACGTACCCCTGCGGCTTGCCGACCTGGGCCAGCGGCCCGCGGGAGACGTCCACGGCGTGGAGCTCGACCAGGCCGTCCACGAAGGCCGCGGAGAGCCCGGCCAGGAGCCGGGGGCCGAGCTCGACGCCGGGCGCGCCCCCGCGCCGCAGCACCAGGCCGCGTACGCGCTCCATGAGGTAGAACTCGGCGCCGGCCACGGCCGGATCGTCGCAGAAGGCCAGCGGGCGCGGCGCCTTGGCGTAGACGCCCTGCAGTGCCGAGAGGATGGTGAACTCCCGGCGCATGTCGTGGGCGCTCTTCACGTTGGCGCCGTGGGGGGCGCGCCGGAGCACCGCCTCGCGGCCGCCGAAGCGGATGAGGTAGGTGAGGTTGGAGTGCCCCTTGCGGAACTGCTCCACCTCCACGGGCCCGGACAGGCCGGGAAATGCGCCGCGCAGGAAGGCGCCGAGCCGCTCCGGGTCGAGGCGGTCCTCCTCGCGGACCTCGCCGGGGAGGTCGAGCGCGTCCTGGACCCCGGGGGGCACGGCGGGCCTCAGGAGACCTCGAGGCCGTGGCCGCGCAGGATGCGCTTGGCCACCACCGAGAGGTGCACCTCGTCGGCGCCGTCGTAGATGCGGGCGGCCCTCTCGTGACCCCACCAGAAGGCCAGCGGGGTGTCGTCGGTCATCCCCAGCGCGCCCAGGGCCTGGATGGCGCGGTCGAGGACCCGTTGCAGGGTGCGGGCCACCGTGAACTTGATGAGCGAGATCTCCTCGCGGGCGGCGTAGCTGCCCTCCTGCTCGATCCTCCAGGCGGCGTGCAGCACCATGAGGCGGGCGGCGTGGATCTCGGCCCGGCTCTCGGCGATCCACTGCTGCACCATCTGCTTCGTCCCCAGCGGCTTGCCGGGGGAGAGCTCGCGGGTGGCGGCGTGGCGGCACATGATCTCGAAGGCCCGCTCGCAGATGCCGATCCAGCGCATGCAGTGGTGGATGCGCCCCGGCCCGAGCCGCTGCTGGGCGATGACGAACCCCTGCCCCTCGCCGCCCAGCAGGTTCTGGAGCGGCACCCGCGCCCCCTGGTAGCTCACCTCGCCGTGGCTGGCCCAGTCGCCGCCCCGATCGCCCATGACCGAGAGGTTGCCGACGAGCTCGAACCCGGGCGTGCCGGTGGGGACGATGATCATGCTGGCGCGGTGGTAGGGGTCGGCCTGGGGGTCGGTCACCGCCATGCAGATGGCGAAGGCCGCCCCGTCGGCGGCGGAGGCGAACCACTTGTGGCCGCGGATGACCCACTCGCCGCCGTCCTTCTTCGCGGTGGTGCCCATCCACACCGGGTTGGAGCCGGCGAACTCCGGCTCGGTCATGGTGAAGCAGCTACGGATCTCGCCCCGCACCAGCGGGAAGAGGAAGCGCTGCTGCTGCTCCGGCGTCCCGTACTCCATCAGGATCTCCATGTTGCCGACATCGGGCGCCTGGCAGTTGAAGAGGTAGTGGCCGATGGGGCTCTTCCCGAGCTCCTCGCTCATGTGGGCGAACTCGGTGAGGGAGAGCCCGGCGCCGCCGAACTTCTCCGGCACGTGCGCCGCCCACAGCCCGGTCTGCCGCGCCCGCTCCCGCTTCTCCCGGAGCGTGGGAACCAGGGCCTTGAACCCCTCGCGCCGCAGCCTGGGCTCGAGCGGGTAGACCTCCTTCTGCATGAACTCGCGGAGGATGCCGCGGAGGGTCTTCACCTTGGGGGGGTCGGAGAAGTCCATGGGGGCTCCCGGAGGGGTGCGCGTGGGGAGGTGAGTGTGGACCGGCGGGCGCGGGGCGCGCAAGCGCGGGGGATGGCGGGTCCCGGACCGCGCCCGGCGCGGCCGGGCGTGGCGCGCCGGGCGGGCCGCGGTTAGCTCCTCCGGGACGAGCCCCCCCTGGCCCCCGTCGATCCCATCGAGCTCTTCCGTCGCTGGTACGGCGACGCCCTCCGCGCCGCGGTGGCGCGCCCCGACGCCATGGCGCTCTCGACCGTCGGCCCCGGCGGGCGCCCCGCGGTGCGGATGGTGCTGCTCAGCTCCTTCGACGAGCGCGGCTTCGTGTTCCACACCAACTACCGGAGCCGGAAGGGAGAGGAGATCGCCGCCAGCCCGCGGGTGGCGCTGGTGCTGTGGTGGGAGCCGCTGGCGCGCCAGGTGCGCCTCGAGGGGCGGGCCGAGAAGACCGGGGCCGAGGAGTCGGACGCCTACTTCGCCGGCCGGCCGCGCGGGAGCCAGCTCGGCGCCTGGGCCTCGGAGCAGAGTGCGGTCATCCCGGACCGGGCCGTGCTGGAAGAGCGCCTGCGGGAGGCGGAGCGCCGGTACGCCGGGGGGCCGGTGCCACGCCCGCCGCACTGGGGCGGCTACCGGGTGGTCCCCGACGCCATCGAGTTCTGGGAGGGGCGGGAGAGCCGGCTCCACGACCGGGTCCGCTATCAGCGCCTCGAGGGCGGCGGCTGGCGCGTCGAGCGGCTGGCTCCGTGATTCCCATCGATGTCTCGCGCCGTGCGCAGGATCACTCGTTCCGAGCGCGTCAAGGTGGGCGAGCGCGTTGGCGCCGCCCGCCGTCCAGCCGCCACTGCTCGGCGGTCTCGGTGATGAGGCGCGCGCCGCGCTCGAAGGTGAGGTAGG
>DASRTO010000609.1:0-1732 GCA_035655915.1 Anaeromyxobacteraceae bacterium | reverse complement strand
AGGTGACGCGCTGCCAGGCGCATGAGGTGCCCCGCCGCCGCCGCCAGGCGCTGGCGCCCGGCCAGGCGCTCGCCGCGGCGCGCCCGCCCGCCGGCGACGAGCAGGTCGGCCAGGAGCTGGCCCGCGAGCCAGTCGTCGCCGGGCGCCTCGCCGTGGTCATGCCGCTCGGTCTCGGCGCGGACCTGCCGCTCGGTCTCGGCGCGCACCTCCGCCATCCGCTCCCCGATTCGCTCCCGATCGATCAGGACCCGGTAGCGGTTCACCCGCGCCAGGCGCAGCTCCTCCGGGTCGAAGACCGCGAACTCCAGGAGGTGCCCGGAGCGGAGGATGACCTTGAGCCCGTGGGCGGTCTCGCGGTAGGAGAGGGCCACCTCCTCGGGCTGGGGCAGCCAGTCGAGGCGGCCGCGGAAGTGCCCCGCGCGCCCCTGCGGCACCACCACGAAGAAGTCGTGGTCCGACCACTCGTCGGCCGGGGCCCCCTCTCCCGACATCGATCCCAGCGCCACCAGCCCCAGGACCTCCGCCTCGGCGGCGAGGCGCTGGCGCAGCCGCTCGGTGAAGGCCTGATAGTCGCCCCGGTCCATGCCGCTCGCCCCGCTTGCGCGTCGCGGCGACCGTAGATCACCCGGGGTCACGACTTCCGGCTTTGACGGGTAGGGCCCAGGCGGGATCGGCCCTGGGACCCGGATGGGTCAGGCCCCCGGCTGATAGGCGGCGGCCCGCCGGGGCGGCGGTAGCTTGCGGCGAGGGGACGACCGAATGGACGCTGCCAGCCCCGGCGCCGACATCCGCGTCGAGGGCGGCGTGGCCAGGTGCCTGGGTGCCTGGACGGTGGACGGCCTCGCCGGCCTCGACCGGCGGCTCCCTGGGTTCCCCTGGCCCGACGCCCCGGACGTGATGCTGGACGGCACGGCGGTGACGGCCATGGACACGGCCGGAGCCTGGGTCCTCGACGGCGTGACGCGCTCCCTGGAGCTCGCCGGCCGTCGGGTCAGCCTCGAGCTCCGCCCCCAGGACGAGGCGCTGCTGCGCATGGTCCGCGCCTCGGCCGCCGCCGGGCCGCCCCCTCCTCCCGCGAGGCCGGCGCTCCTGTGGCGGGTCGGGCGCGCGACCGTGGAGAGGGTGGGCCGGTCGCTCGGGGTCCTGGCGTTCATGGGAGAGAGCGCTCTGGCCGCGGCGCAGGGGTTCTCCCGGCCGCGGCGCATCCGCTGGCGCCAGGCGCTCCACGACCTGCAGGAGGCCGGCTTCGCGGCCCTGCCCATCATCGGCCTGCTCTCCTTCCTCATGGGGCTGGTCATCGCCTACCAGGGGGCGGTGCAGCTCCGCCGCTACGGGGCCTCGATCTTCGTGGCCGACCTGGTGGGCTTCGCCATGCTGCGCGAGCTGTCGCCGCTGCTCACCGCCATCATCGTCGCTGGCCGGTCGGGCTCGGCCTACGCGGCCCAGATCGGCACCATGAAGGTGACCGACGAGGTGGACGCGCTCAGGACGGTGGGCATCCCGCCGCTGGAGCTGCTGGTCCTTCCCAAGGCCGCGGCGCTGATGGTGGCGCTGCCGCTGCTCACCGTCTACGCCGACGTGCTGGGCGTCATCGGCGGGATGGTGGTGGCCAGCTCCGAGCTGGGGGTGAACGCCACCGACTTCCTGGATCGCTTCGTGCGCGCCATGCGCATCTCCGACTACCTGGTGGGCCTCGGCAAGGCGCCGGTCTTCGCCGCCATCATCGCCGTCA
>DASRTO010000608.1:0-3992 GCA_035655915.1 Anaeromyxobacteraceae bacterium | reverse complement strand
CCATGAGGCGACTCGTCGGCCCGGCGGTCCTGCTCTCGCTGGCCGCCTGCGGCGGCTGCGACGAGGTGCCGGCCGACGCCGTCACCAACTGCCAGGCGGTGGGGATCGCCTCGGCCAGGACCGACATCCTCTTCGTGGTGGACGACTCCGGCTCCATGGGCGAGGAGCAGCAGAACCTGGCCACCAGCTTCACCGCCTTCGTCCAGCAGCTGGCGGCGCTGCCGTCGAAGAGCGACTTCCAGATCGGGGTCACCAGCACCTCCATCGACGAGCCGCTCTCGGCCACCGACCTCCAGGACACCTTCCGGCGCGGTGGCCCCAACGACGGCCAGCCCTACCCCAAGGGGGCGCTGGTAGCGGTGGACGACGCCGGGCTGTATGTGGCCGAGCCGCGCATCCTCCGCGGCGACTCGCCGACCCTGGTGCAGGACTTCCAGCGCAACGTGAAGGTGGGGACGCTCGGCAGCGGCAAGGAGCAGGGGCTCCGGGCGGCGCTGCTGGCCGTCACCGACCGCATCGCCGACGGCAGGAACGCCGGCTTCCTCAGGCCGGGGACGCGGCTGGTGGTCATCGTGGTCTCCGACGAGGACGACTGCTCCGACCCGTTCGGCGCGGGGGCGCCCCAGATCCTGGGCAATCCCGACCAGTGCCACCAGGCGAGCGTGAAGAACCTCGCCGGCGCCGTCCCCACCCCGGCCGGCCAGCTGCCGGCCACGTCGCTCTACGTGGACGCCTTCCGGACCACGCCCCTGGCCGGCGAGGTGCGCCCGGTGCTGGTGGCCACCGTGGTGGGCGTGGACCAGTCCGGCAACCCGACCTGCGGCGACACCGGCAATCCCGCCTGCACCGCCGGCTCGGGCTGCGCCACCGCCTTCGACCGGGGCGATCGGTACAAACAGTTCGAGGTGGCCTTCGGCCAGCAAGGGTTCCTCGACAGCGTCTGCCGCGCCGACTTCTCGGCGACCCTGCGCGACATCGCCACCCTCATCGGCCAGGAGGTGGAGCTGGCGCAGGAGCCGGCCGACTGGCGGCTCCTCTCGGTCTCGGTGACCCGGCCCGGCGGGGCCACCATCCCCTGCACCCTGGGCCTGGCCGGCGCCGGCGGGACGCCCGACGTGGTCTACGCCCCGCCCACCGCCACGCGCCCGCCGACCCTCACCTTCGGAGGCCCTTCGGTCTCCGGCGCCTGCCAGCTCCAGGCGGGCGACCAGATCGACCTCAAGATCCTCTGCGCCGGGTAGTGGCTGCGCGCCGGCGGTGGAGCGGGCTTGCCCCGCGGCGCGGGTCCGGGCAGATCATCGGCATGCCCTGCGCGCGCTGGTGGACCCTTTTGGGTGCCGCGTTCCCGGCGATGGTCTTGGCGCAGGCGCCCCAGCCGGCGGCGCCTGCCGGTGACCCCGGCGGCGCGCCATCCTCGCCGGCGGCGGCGGCGCCTGCCACCCCGGCGGCGAGCCCCGAGGTGGCGTCCCTCCTCGCCGCGGCAGATGCGCTCTGGCCGGATCGCGACGCCCCCGGGAAGATGGACGAGATGAAGAGGAAGCTCGACGAGGCCGAGAAGCGCGCCCCCAAGGACTACGGGGTGCTGTGGCGCCTCTCGCGCTGGTACTACTGGGAAGCCGACGACCCGAAGCTCCCCGAGGAGGAGAAGAGCCGCCTCGGCAAGATCGGCTGGGACCTCGGCGACGAGGCCACCCGGGCCAAACCCGATGGCGTGGAGGGGTGGTTCTACGCCACCGCCGGGGTGGGGAACTACTCGCTGGCCATGGGGGTGGTCACCGCCCTCATGAAGGGCATGGAGGGGAAGTTCGTCGACCGCCTGAAGCGGGCCGAGCAGCTTGACCCGGCCTTCGACAACGGCGCCATCGACCTCACCTGGGGGCGCTACTACTACGAGCTGCCCTGGCCCAAGTACGACGGCGAGAAGAGCGAGCAGTGGCTGCTCAAGGCGCTCGCCAAGAACCCGAAGAACGTCCGCGGAAGGGTCTACCTGGCCGAGCTGTACGTGAAGGAGGACCACCCGAACCACGCCCGCAGCCAGCTCGAGAAGGCCCTGGCCGTGGCGCCGGGTACCTACGACGCCCCGGAGGAGCGGCGCTACCAGGCCCGCGCCCGGGAGCTGCTCGACGGCATGAAGAAGAAGTAGCGCCCGCCCCGAGGAGAGGACATGGCCCAGCCTGCCCTGAAGACGCCGCAGGAGACCGATCCGCGCACCGCCCGGAACCTGGTCGAGCTGTTCGAGCGCCAGGCCGCCCACCAGGGCGGCAAGGCGGCCGTGAAGCACAAGCGCGACGGCCGCTGGCAGGAGGTGTCCTGGAAGGAGATGGCCAGGCGGGCCCGCGACGTGGCGGACGGGCTGGCGGCGCTGGGGGTCCAGCCGGGCGAGCGCATCTCCATCATCGGCGAGACCCAGCTGGAGTGGAACGTCGCCGACGTGGGCGTCATGGGCGCCGGCGCCATCACCGTCCCCATCTACCAGTCGAACCCGGCCCACGAGTGCCAGTACATCCTGGAGCACTCCGGGGCCAGCTGGGCCTTCGTGGACTCCGAGGCCCAGGCCGCCAAGATCCGCGAGGTGCTTCCCAGGCTCCCCGGCCTGAAGGGGATCATCCGCTTCACCGGCGAGCCGAGGAGCGAGAAGGAACGCACCCTCGAGTCCCTGGAGCGGGAGGGCGTCGCCTGGCGCGAAGCGCACCCGCAGGCCCACGCCGAGCGCGTGGCCCGCATCGGGATGCAGGACACGGCCTGCATCCTCTACACCTCGGGCACCACCGGCAACCCCAAGGGCGTGGTCCTCACCCACGGCAACTGGACCTACGAGGCCCGGGCGGCGGCCGAGATCAGCATCATGGAGCCCGAGGACACGGTGCTGTTCTTCCTCCCCATGGCGCACTCCTTCGCCAAGGTGATCCAGGCCTCCTGGTTCTCGCTGGGCGCGGCGGCGGCCTTCGTGGAGTCGCTGGAGAGGATCGCGGACAACGCCGGCGAGGTCCGGCCCACCACCATGCCCTCGGTGCCGCGCATCTTCGAGAAGGCCTACAACGCGGTGATGGCCAAGGGGCTGCAGACCCCGGGCCTCAAGGGCAAGCTCTTCGCCATGGCCATGCGGGGCTTCGACGACTGGGCCAGCGGGAAGATCGCCGGCGAGGAGCGGTCGAGCCTGGCCTTCACGGTCGGCAAGAAGCTGGTCTTCCCCAAGCTGGCCCAGGCCCTCTCCGAGCGCTTCGGCGGGCGGATGCGCGGCTTCGTGTCGGGCGGGGCGCCGCTGTCCCCCAAGATCAACTGGTTCTTCCACCTGCTGGGCTTCACCATCCTCGAGGGATGGGGGCTCACCGAGACCAGCGCCGGCACCTGCGTCAACCGCTTCGGGGCCAACAAGATCGGAACGGTGGGGCCCCCCATGCCCGGCACCGAGATCGCCATCGCCGAGGACGGCGAGGTTCTGGTGCGGGGCCCCGGGGTGATGAAGGAGTACTACCGGAACCCGGCCGCCACCGCCGAGGTGATCCGCGACGGCTGGCTCTGCACCGGCGACATCGGCGAGCTGGATCGCGACGGCTACCTGCGCATCACCGACCGCAAGAAGGACCTCATCAAGACCTCGGGCGGCAAGTACGTGGCCCCCCAGAACCTCGAGAACGAGCTCAAGGCGGACCCGCTCATCTCGCAGGTGATGGTGCACGGCGACCAGCGCAGGTTCATCACCGCGCTCATCACCCTGAACGACGAGGCCGCCCGCAAGTGGGCCGCCGAGAACGGCGTGCCGGCCGGGGCCAGGCTCCACGAGGATCCCCGCGTCTACGGCCGCATCCACCGCACGGTGGACACGCTCAACTCCAAGCAGGCGAGCTACTCCACCATCAAGAAGTTCGCCATCCTCCCCAAGGACTTCGCCATCGAGACCGGCGAGCTCACCCCCACCCTCAAGGTGAAGCGGAAGTTCTGCGCCCAGAAGTACAAGGAGATCCTGGACGCGTTCTACGTGGAGTAGGGCG
>DASRTO010000607.1:0-17399 GCA_035655915.1 Anaeromyxobacteraceae bacterium | reverse complement strand
GGCGCCAGCGCCAGCGAGACCTCGGCCGGCGTGGCCAGGAAGGCCAGCTCCGCCTCCAGCGACCCGGCCTCCGAGAGGGCTAGGTAGCGCAGCGAGGCGGCCGGCTCGGGGAGCGGGACGCGGGCGCCCGCGGCCTCCCCGGACCAGCGGTCGGAGTGGAGGGCGGCGAGCCGCGCCCGAGAGAGCTCGGGCAGCGCGTAGACCGCCTCGGCCAGCAGGGCCGGGGCGGTGTGCTCGAAACCGTACCAGGCCGGGTAGGCGGCCGGGTCGGCCAGCCGGAAGGCGCCGGAGAGATCCACCACCCGCACCCCGCGGGCGCAGAGCCTGGGGGCCAGGTCCAGGGAGACCTCGGCCGGCGTGGCCAGGAAGGCCAGATCGGCCTCCAGGGCGGCGGCCTCGGAGAGGGCGCGGTAGCGCAGGGAGGCCGCCGGCTCGGGGAGCGGGACGCGGGCGCCGGCGGCCTCGCCGGACCAGCGGTCGGAGTGGAGGGCGATGAGCCGCACCCGCGGGTGGCGGGAGAGGAGCCGGGTCAGCTCCAGGCCGGAGTAGCCGGAGGCCCCCACCACCGCCGTCGGAACGGTATGCATAATGACTGCATATTTATGCAAAAGGGCGGCGAGGTCAAGGGGGCGGGACCGGGGAGGCGCGGGGAGGAGCCGCGGTCGGCGCCGGGAAGGAAGGTCCGGCGGGGCTTTCGCACCGCCGGACCGGTCAGTGCCCAGGAGAGGACTCGAACCTCCACGGCCTTGCGGCCGCTAGACCCTGAATCTAGTGCGTCTACCAGTTCCGCCACCTGGGCGAAGGGCCTCCTTCTTAGATGTGGCCGGGAAGGGTGTCAACCCCGATCCGGCCGCGCACCGCGCCGGAGACGGTCTAGAATCCGCCCGGTGCCGCTCTTCGCCGCCACCCTCGCCGCCCTGGCCCTGGCCGCTCCCCCGCCGGCCGGAGCCGGCGAGCCCCCCGCGCCGCCCGCCGGGACGGTGACGTCCGCGTCGGTGGGACCGCTTCCCTCGCTGCAGGGCGGCGCCAGCCTGGGGCGGGGCGGCGCCGTCTGGGTCTTCGGCCTGGGCTGGCCGCTGCTCTCCGCCGGCTACGCCCAGGGGGTGGGCGACCGCGACGACCTGGGCGGCGGCCTGGACGTGGACTGGGCCTCGAGCGAGTTCCTCCTCTCCGGCCTGTGGCGCCGGGAGATCCTCGGCGGCGGGGGCGCCCACCTCGGCCTGCGGGTCCGGCTCGGTTTCTACGCCTGCTTCGGCGCCACCTGGATCTGGGGCGACAATCCCTCGGACCTGGGAGTCCAGCTCTCGCCGGGCCTGGCCTGGTCGCTCGACACGCCCTCGGGCGTGCTCTCCGTCGGCGGCGACGTCCCGATGACCTGGACCTTCGAGCGCGGCGGCGGCTGGATCGCGGCGCCCCGGCTGGCGGTCTCCTTCGAGACCCCGCTGTGGAGCAACCTCTCGCTGGGCGCCCGGGCCGGAGCCGGCCTGCGCGGCGCGGGCGGCGGTGCACCCGGCGCCAGCCAGGACCGGTTCCAGACCGAGCTGACGATCCTCGCCACCTGGCACGCGTTCTGAGCGGGCCGGAGGCTCCCCCCTGCCTCCCCCTGCGAGCCGGACGCCCCGTGAGGGCGACGCCGGGGATTGGCGCCGCCGGCCCGCGCCCGTTACAGACGAGGCAGCCGCGGGAGGAAGACCGGAGAGGCAGGCGCGAGGTTCTCGCGGCGGGAAACGGGAGGCGAGCATGCGGTTCGCCACCGGCGTCGTGGCCGCGGTCGCCCTCGGGGGCCTCCCCTCGGCGCCCCTTGGCCGGCCCGGTGACGGGGAGGCATCGCCCTCGACGGTGGTGCGCCTGCCCGCGCGGCAGATCAAGGTCGCGGTGGAAGGCCACATCCAGGCCAAGACCCGGGCCGACGGGGGCGTCTACCTCCTCGCCGATCGCCGCACCGGCGAGACGCTGCGCCTCGAGTTCGTGCAACTGTCCATCGTGAGCGACTCCGGGACGTGGAAGGTGCACGACCCGGACCGCCTCATCGATGGCCCGGCCTTCTTCGCCTGCGCCCTGTTCCACCCCCAGGGCTCGCCGGAGAAGAAGCTCTATGACGTCGACTTCGAGCTCAGGCCGCACGGCGCCACGCTCGAGGTCACCGACGTCCTCGTCCACAAGGTGCCGCGCCTCGTCGACGGGAAGTGGATCCGCGAGGAGCGCTCCCCCGGGGAGGGGTCGGCCGGGAAGCGGTGAGGCGGGTCCGGCCGGAGCGGCCTCTGCGGCGCCTACCAGCGCGCGGCGCAGGCCACCATGGGCGCCGTGCAGGCGACGTTCGCGGCGCGCATCCACTTCAGCATCTCGTCCGCGTCGATGGCGCCGGTTATGCGGGCCGGCATCTCCCGCCCCCTGGAGTCGATGAAGATCACGGTGGGCATGCCCACCACCCCGTACTTGTCGAAGGCGCGCTGGAAGGCCTCGCTGTCCTGGCTGCCGTCCATCTTGAGGGTGACGAAGCGCTTCGCCGCCTCCCGCACCCGCGGGTCGCTCCAGGCGTCCCGGTCCAGCTCCCGGCAGGCGGCGCACCAGTCGGCCCAGAAGTCGATGATCACCGGCCGGCCCTCGGCGCGGGCCAGGGCCAGCGCCCCCGCCTCGTCCTGGCGGATCCAGGGGAAGTCCTCCGCGGAGGCGAGGCTCCGGGCCGAAGCCGAGCCGGAGGCGTAGACGATCCCGCCCACGGTGAGGGCGATGCCGGCCGCCTTGGCGAGGCGCTCCCACGAGGGGCCGGAGAAGGAGGCCTGCACCGCGCCGAGGAGGATGCCCAGGCCGGCGGCCCCGGCGGCGAGCAGCGCCGCGCCCTGGGCCGCCGAGAAGAGCGGCTTCACCGCCGGGAAGGCGTCGCGCAGGAAGACCCCGGCCGCCGCCAAGAGCGCCACCCCGAAGACCCCCTTCACGGTCTCCATCCAGGGGCCGCTCTTGGGCAGCGACACCGAGAAGGCGCCGATGAGGAAGAAGAGCAGCCCCATTCCCAGGGCGTAGACGAACATGATCCCGAGGCCGAAGGCCACCGAGCCCTTGGCGGCCACGAAGGTGAGCGCCGCCGCCAGCACCGGGCCGGTGCAGGGGGCGGCGATGACGCCGGCCACCAGCCCCATGGCCAGGGCTCCCGGGTAGCCGGCCCCGCCCACCGCGGAGAGGCGCGCCTGGAGCCCGGCCGGCAGCTGCAGCTCGAAGGCCCCGAACATGGAGGCGGCCATGGCCGCCAAGATCACCGCGATGCCGCCGATGACCCAGGGGTTCTGCATGACGCTGCCGAAGGCCTTGCCGGTCAAGGCCGCGCCCACGCCCAGGGCCGAGTACATGGCGGCGATGCCGAGGACGTAGAGCCCGGAGAGGGCCACGGACCGGGCGCGCGAGGCGCTGGAGCGCGCCCCGAAGATCGACACCGTGATGGGGATGAGCGGATAGACGCAGGGCGTGAGGCTCGTCAGCACCCCGCCTCCGAAGGCCGCCGCGAAGGCGAGCCAGGAGCCGCTGGCGAGCAGGTCGGCCAGGCCAAGGTCGCTCGCGGGGCCGGCCGATCCGGTCCGGTGGAGGAGGTCGGGGAGGAAGGCCACCGCCGCGAAGGTCAGCGCGGCGAGCAGGATCCGTGTCAGCAGGCGCATGCTCGAGCTTTCCAGTGTACCTGACTATGGGAATTCCGTCGTGCCCGCAAAGGGTTGGCCCCCAGACGCCTTGACCGGGTGCCCTCGCTCTTTATAATGGACCACCAACGTCCACGTTTCGCGGACCGGAACCATCCACCACCTTAGAGGCTCCATCGGAGATGAAGATTCCGATCTACATGGATTACCACTCGACGACCCCGGTGGACCCCAGGGTTCTCGAGGCCATGCTGCCGTACTTCACGCAGGAATTCGGCAACGCCGCCTCCAAGAGCCACGCCTTCGGCTGGAGGGCCGAGGAGGCGGTGGAGAAGGCCCGCGCCCAGGTGGCCGCCCTGATCGGGGCCTCCCCCAAGGAGATCGTCTGGACGAGCGGGGCCACCGAGTCCGACAACCTGGCCGTGAAGGGGGCCGCCCGCTTCTACCAGTCCAAGGGGCGCCACCTCGTCACCACCAGGATCGAGCACAAGGCGGTGCTCGACTCCTGCCACGCCCTGGAGCGCGAGGGGTGGGAGGTCACCTTCCTCGACGTCGGCGGCGACGGGGTGCTCGACCCCGAGGCGGTGCGGCGGGCCATCCGGCCCGACACGGTACTGGTCTCGATGATGCACGCCAACAACGAGGTGGGCACGGTTCAGCCCATCGAGGCCGTCGGGGCCATCACCCGCGAGAAGGGCGTGGTCTTCCACACCGACGCGGTGCAGAGCGTGGGGCGCATCCCCTTCGACGTGGAGCGGGCCAACGCCGACCTGGTCTCGCTCTCGGCCCACAAGATCTACGGCCCCAAGGGCGTGGGCGCCCTCTACGTGCGCCGCAAGCCGCGGGTGCGGCTCACCCCCATGATCGACGGCGGCGGCCACGAGCGCGGCTACCGCTCGGGCACCCTCAACGTCCCGGGCATCGTCGGCTTCGGCGCCGCTGCCGAGCTGGCCCGGGCCGAGATGCCGGCCGAGGCCGAGCGGCTCTTGCGCCTGCGCGAGCGGCTGCGCGCCGGCATCCAGGCCGGCCTGGACCTCGTCACCCTGAACGGGAGCCTCACCCACCGGCTGCCGGGGAACCTGAACCTCTCCTTCGCCTACGTGGAGGGCGAGGCCCTGATGATGGCGGTGAAGGACGTGGCGGTCTCCTCGGGCTCGGCCTGCACCTCGGCCTCGCTCGAGCCCTCCTACGTGCTCAGGGCCATGGGCGTCTCCGACGACCTGGCCCACTCCTCCATCCGCTTCGGGCTGGGGCGCTTCACCACCGAGGAGGAGGTGGAGTACGCCGTCCGCCTCTTCGTGGAGAAGGTGCGGAGGCTGCGCGACATGTCGCCGCTCTACGAGATGGCGAAGGAGGGGGTGGACCTCTCCCGGGTGGAGTGGGTGAATCCGCACTAGGGGCGGCGTCCCCGGATCGAGCGAGGCACGGATGGCGTACTCCAGCAAGGTGATCGACCACTACGAGAACCCCCGCAACGTGGGATCGCTCGACAAGGCCGACCCGGACGTGGGCACGGGCCTGGTGGGGGCCCCGGCCTGCGGCGACGTGATGAAGCTGCAGATCAAGGTGAACGACCAGGGCGTCATCGAGGACGCCAGGTTCAAGACCTTCGGCTGCGGGTCGGCCATCGCGTCGTCCTCCCTGGTGACCGAATGGGTGAAGGGGCGCTCGGTCGAGGAGGCGCTCCAGATCAAGAACACCGACGTGGCCAGGGAGCTGGCGCTGCCGCCGGTGAAGATCCACTGCTCGGTGCTGGCCGAGGACGCCATCAAGGCGGCCATCGCCGACTGGCAGCGCAAGCGGGGGCTCTTGCCCGGGCCCGAGGCCGGCCTGGACCGCGCCGCGCCGGCGGGTGTGGTCAAGATCGGATCGTAGAGGGAACCATGGCGGCGGGCATCGAGATCAGCGAGCTGGCGGCCCGGAAGATCCGCCAGATGACCGAGGAGCGGGGCCAGCCCGGGGGCGGGCTCCGCCTGGGGGTGAAGGGGGGCGGCTGCTCCGGCCTCTCCTACTTCGTGGGCTGGGCCGACGGGCCGGCCAGGCTGGACCAGGTCTTCGAGAGGGAGGGGGGCCGCGTCTTCGTCGACCCGAAGAGCGCCGTGTTCCTCCAGGGCACGGTGGTGGACTGGCAGCAGACGCTGATGCAGACCGGCTTCGTCTTCCGGAACCCCAACGTGAAGTCGAGCTGTGGCTGCGGCGAGTCCTTCACCGTCTAGCCCGGCCATGCCCTGCTGGAGCTGCCGCGCCGAGGTCTCGCGGGACGACCTCCGCTGCCCCGCCTGCGGGCGCCTGCAGCCGCTCCAGCCGGGGGCCGACCACTTCGCGGCCATGGGCCTGCCGCCTCGCTTCGGCCTGGACGCGGCGGCCCTGGAGCGGCGCCACAAGGAGCTGGCGCGGGCGCTCCACCCCGACCGCTTCGCCCGGGCCGAGCCCCGCGAGCGGCTCATCTCGGCCGAGCGGGCCCGGCGCGTGAACGACGCCTGGCGCGTCCTGCGCGACGACCGCAGCCGCGCCGAGTACCTGCTGCGCCGGCGCGGCCTGGATCCGGCCGCCGAGGAGCGCGCCGCCCCCGACCCGGAGTTCCTGGAGCAGCAGCTCCTCCTGCGCGAGGCGCTGGCCGAGGCCCGCGCCCGCGGCGACGAGGCCGCCCGCCGCCGCATCGCCGAGGAGGGGCGGGCGCGGCTGGCCGGGCTCCTCTCCGAGGTGGCCGCCCTCTTCGGCGAGGCCGAGGCGGGCGGGCCCGACCGCCCCGCGGACATCGCCCGGCGCCTCATCCGGGCCCGCTACTACGACTCGCTCATCGCCGACGCCGACGGCGCCGCGCCCCGCTAGGAGTGTCCCGTGCCCCGCGCCATCGGCATCGACCTCGGCACCACGAACTCCCTGGTGGCCTTCGTGGACGAGCGCAACCGTCCGGCGGCGGTGCCGGTGGAGGGCGGCCGGCCGCTCCTCCCCAGCGCCGTCCACTACGCCCTGGACGGCTCCATCGAGGTGGGGTCCCGGGCCCGGGCGCTGGCGCCGGAGCACCCGGCCGACACCATCCTCTCGGTGAAGCGCTTCATGGGGCGGGGCCCGGCCGACGTCCGCCCCGAGGACCGAGCCATCTACCACTTCGACGAGACCGGGTCGGTGGTGAAGCTGTCGCTGAACCACGGCAAGCGCTCGGTGACCCCCATCGAGGTCTCGGCCGAGATCCTGCGGGCGCTCCGGCGCCGCGCCGCCGAGGCCCTGGGCGGCCCGCCCGCCGGCTGCGTCATCACCGTGCCGGCCTACTTCGACGACGCCCAGCGCCAGGCCACCCGCGACGCCGGCCGCCTGGCCGGGCTCACCGTGCTGCGGCTCCTCAACGAGCCCACCGCCGCCGCCCTGGCCTACGGCCTGGACAAGCGCTCGCGGGGGGTGTTCGCGGTCTACGATCTGGGAGGCGGCACCTTCGACGTGTCGATCCTGAAGCTGGAGGGGGGCGTCTTCGAGGTGCTGGCCACCGCCGGCGACACCCACCTCGGCGGCGACGACTTCGACCGGGCGGTGGCGGCGCGCCTGCTGGCCACCGGCCTCGAGCCCCCCAGCGCCGACCCCGGCCCGGCGGCGCTGCGGGGCGCCATGGAGGCGGCCCGGGAGCTGCGCGAGGCGCTCACCGAGCGGGACCAGGGCCAGGTGGACCTCGACCTGGGCCGGGGGCTGCGCCTGCGGGGGCGCCTGGGACGGGCCGAGCTGGAGGAGCTCATCCGGCCGGTGGTGGAGCGCACCACCGGGCCGTGCCGGCGGGCCCTGGCCGACGCGCGCCTGGAGGGGCGGCCGCTGGACGGGGTGGTGCTGGTGGGTGGCGCCACCCGCACCCCGCTGGTGCGCCGGCACGTGCGCGATCTCTTCGGGCGGACGCCGCTCACCGACCTCGACCCCGACACGGTGGTGGCGCTGGGCGCCGCGGTGCAGGCCGACCTGCTCGATCGCGGCGGCCGCGACGACGTGGTGCTGCTCGACGTCATCCCCCTCTCGCTGGGGGTGGAGATGATGGGGGGGGTGGTGGAGAAGATCGTCCTGCGCAACTCCACCATCCCCGCCTCGGCGACCCAGCAGTTCACCACCTACGCCGACGGCCAGACCGGGATGGTGGTGCACGTGGTGCAGGGGGAGCGGGAGCTGGCCCGCGACTGCCGCTCGCTGGCGCGCTTCACGCTCTCCGGCATCCCGGCCCTGCCGGCCGGGGTGGCGCGGGTGGAGATCACCTACGCCGTGGACGCCGACGGGATCCTCGAGGTCTCGGCTCGCGAGGTCCACACCGGCGTGGAGCAGTCGATCCAGGTGAAGCCCACCTACGGACTCACCGAGGCGGAGGTGGAGCAGATGCTGGTGGAGAGCATCGAGCACGCGGCCGAGGACGTCTCGGCCCGCTTCCTCTCCGAGTGGCGGGTGGAGGGGGAGCGGATCGCGGCCTCCCTGGAATCGGCCATGGCCCTCGACGGCGAGCTGCTCCAGGGGGAGGAGCGCGCCCGCATCGAGGACCGCATCCGGGGGCTGCGCCAGGCCATGCAGGGCCAGGACTTCCTGGCGGTGAAGGCCTGGATCGAGTCGCTCGACGCCGCCTCCAAGGAGTTCGCCGAGCGCCGCATGAACGAGCACATCGCTCGGAGCATGCGCGGGCACCGGGTGGAGGAGTTCGCCGAGCCGGGGAAGCCGCGGCGCGGGCCGGGGGGCGAGGGCTAGATGCCGCGGGTGACCTTCCTCCCGGCGGGGAGGACGGCCGAGGTGCCTCCCGGGACCTCGCTGCTCCAGGCGGCCGAGGTGGCCGGGGTGGAGCTGCCCCACAACTGCGGCGGCGTCTGCGCCTGCACCACCTGCCACGTGTGGGTGGAGCGGGGCCTGGCTGCGCTCTCGCCGGTGGAGGAACGGGAGGACGACAAGCTGTCCGAGGCGGCCGGCCTGCGGCTCGAGTCGCGGCTCGGCTGCCAGGCCCGGGTCGGGGAGGGCGAGGTGGTGGTGCGGCTGCCCGGGAACCGCATCGCGTCGTGAGCGGCGGAGGGCGCGCCCCTCCCGCCGCCGAGGAGGCCCTGCCGTGAAATGGACCGACGTCCGCGAGATCGCGATGGCGCTGGCCGAGCGCCACCCCGGCGTGGCGCCGCTCGGCGTGCGCTTCACCGACCTGCACCGCTGGGTGCGCGAGCTGCCCGGCTTCCAGGACGACCCGGCCCGGTCGAGCGAGAAGGTCCTGGAGGCGATCCAGATGGCGTGGGTCGACGAGGTGGAGGACTAGCGGGCGCGCCCCGGCCTCGCCCCGCCGGCGCGTGTCCTCGCCGCCACGGCTGGAGGCCAGAACGGGTGGCCGATATCAGGGGGCTGGACGCGGACCGGCCGGGGCGGGCTGCGCGGCGGCCTGGGGCGGCTCGTCGGCGAGGCGGGTGGCGGCTTCCTTCTCGTCGGCGGAGAGGGCCCGGTCGAGGTCGAGGAGGAGGACGAAGCGGCCGTCCACCTTGCCCATGCCCAGCAGGTAGTCGACCCGGACGCGGGTGCCGAAGGCCGGGGTGGGCTCGATGTCGCCGGTCCCGAGCTCCAGCACCTCGGAGACCGAGTCGGCCAGCACCCCCAGGACGGCGGGCTCGCCGTCGAGGCGGGCCTCGACGATGAGGATGCAGGTGCGGCCGGAGATGGGGGTCTCGGGGAGACCGAACTTGAGGGAGAGGTCCACCACCGGGACCACCGCGCCGCGCAGGTTGATGACGCCGCGGACCGAGCGGGGGACGGAGGGGACTCGGGTGACCGGCTCGTACTGGAGGATCTCCTTCACCTGGAGGATGCCGACGGCGTAGTCGACCTGGTCCAGGGTGAAGGAGAGGAACTGGCGCTTCTCGGCCTCGGGCATGGCGCGCTCCCAAATTAGAAGCGGCGGAACTCGTGGTCCGGGTGGCCCTGGCCGTTGGCCTTGGCGCCCTTCTGCGTCCGCGGCGCCATCGCCTGGAGCGCCGTGGCCGCCTGGGCCGCGGCCTGCACCGCCGGAGCCACCGCCGCCGGCGAGGGCGCGGGGGCCGCAACCGGGCGGACCCCGTCGCCGGTCCTGAAGAAGGCCAGGAGCTGCTGCAGGGACTCGGCCTGGCTGGCCATCTCCTCGGCGGTGGAAGCCAGCTCCTCGGCGGCCGAGGCGTTGCGCTGCGTCACCTGGTCCACCGCGGCCATGGCCTTGTTGATCTGGGCCACCCCGGCCGACTGCTCCTGGCTGGCGGCGGCCACCTCCTGCACCAGGTCCGCCGTCTTCTTGATGGCGGGCACCAGATCCATGATCAGCTTGCCGGAGCGCTCCGCCACCTGCACGCTGGTCCCGGCCAGGGCGCCGATCTCCTTGGCCGCCTTCTGGCTACGCTCGGCGAGCTTGCGCACCTCCTGGGCCACCACCGCAAACCCCTTGCCGTGGTCCCCGGCCCGGGCCGCCTCGATGGCGGCGTTCAGGGCGAGGAGGTTCGTCTGGTAGGCGATCTCCTCGATGATCGAGATCTTCTCGGCGATGGAGCGCATGGCCCCCAGGGTTTCCTCCACCGCCTGGCCGCTGTCGCCGGCGCTCCTGGCGCCGGCCGTCGCCATCTGCTCGGTCTGGCGGCTGTTCTCGGCGTTCTGGGAGATGGAGGCGTTCATCTCCTCGAGCGAGCTGGTGGTCTCCTCCACCGAGGCCGCCTGCTCCCCAGTCCCCTGCGACAGGCTGGAGGAGGTCGACGACAGCTGCGAGGCCGCCCCGGCCAGCGCCTCGGCGCCGCCGCGCACCTCCGCGATGACGCGGGAGAGGCGCTCCGCCATGGCGCCCATGGCGGCCAGGGCCGCGCCGGTCTCGTCGTGGACCGAGGCCCCCAGCTGCGGCCGGAGGTCGCCGCTGCCGATGGCCTCGGCGGCGGCCGCGATGCGGTGGATGGGGGAGAGCAGCCGGCGCACGCCGATGTAGCTCACCGCCAGCGCGGCGGCCACCGAGAACGCGCCCAGCGCCAGGAGCATCCGCACGAAGCGGTGCAGGGCGGCGAACTTGAAGTCCTCGGCCACCGCGTACCCCAGCGCCCAGCCCCAGGGGTTGAAGCGGTGCCAGACGATCCAGGTGGAGCGCCCGCCCACCGGGGCGGTGAACGAGCCCTCCTCCTTCCTCCCCTCGACCACGCCCTTCATGGCCGAGGCGAGGTCGCCGGCGGCGCCGCCGGCGGGCGACAGCAGCAGCTGCCCGCCCTTGTCGGCGAGGAACAGGTAGGGCTCCCCAGGGGCGGGGGAGCCCTGCGACCTGGCCAGCGACTCCAGCAGCGACTTCTGGGCGCCGGTCACGTAGGCCTCCACGTCGGCGAGGCCGGTCCGCTCCAGGTTGGCGTGCTCGGCCTGGACCTGGGCGAGGATCCCGTCCAGCTTCTGGCGGTAGAAGGCGTCGTCCTTCTCGTTCACCAGCGACGCCACCGAGGCGTAGGTCATCGCCAGGACGCCGGCCATGGCCGCCGCCGCCAGGAGGGACTGCGCCAGGCTCACCTTGGTGCGGATGTACATGACCGGCTCCCGTTTCCCCGCAGGGCGGTGGCTACTTCAGCACGGTGGCGTTCCTGAGCAGCTCGGGCTTGAAGACCACGCCCGCCTTCGACGCCAGCTTCACGTTCAGGAAGAGCTGGTAATCCTTGTTCTGGGTGGGCGGGATGCTGGACACCTTGGCGCCCTTGACGATCTGCAGCGCGGCCTTGCCGGCCCACACGCCCTGCTCCTCGGCGATCTTGGTCATGCCCAGCATGGTGTAGGGCATGGTGAAGTCGTAGGTGCTGCCGGAGGGGATCCTCGAGTACTCCAGCGCCCAGGCGGCCGCCTCGGCCTCGTTCCAGTCGTTGATGCCGGCGAAGTTGCCGAAGAAGAGCACGTCCACCTCGCCCTGCATCTTCCGGAACTCGTCCTTCCACTCGGCGAGGGTCTTGACGAACTTCTCCTTGGCGAAGGAGAGCTTGAGCTGCTTGGCGTAGGCGCGGGCCTCGGTGTGCTCGGTCTCGCTGTCCACGGTGAGGAAGCCGACGCGCTTCCCCTTGGCGTAGCCCTTCAAGGTCTCGATGACCTTGTCCACTAGCGCCACCTCGGTCATGCCGGTGGCGTTGTCGTAGGGGAGCCCGTGGTTGGCCGGGTCCCAGTTGACGCCGCAGTAGACCCACTTCTGGCCGTTGTTCTTGTAGTGCTTGGCCATGACCCGGGCGGCGTTGTCGTCGGCGACGATGACCACGTCCGGCTTCTCGGCGTCGATCTTGGCCCTGACCTTCTTCGACTGGTCCTCGAACCACTTGGCGTCGGGGTTGCGCTTGGTGTCCATCCGGTAGAACTCGAGCGTCACGCCGCTGCCGGTGAGGGCCCGCTGGGCGCCGGCTTCCTCGCCGTCGCTCCAGGCGTAGCCCTGGTGGTACGAGTTGACGAACAGCACCTTGCCGGCGGCCCCGGCGAGCCCGGGGGCGAGCGCGACCATCGCGGCGAGGATGAGGGGGAGGCGCATCGGTCTTCTCCTTTTGTCGAGGGCGTCGGGCGCGGCGGCGCCCTTGGCGTCTCCCATGGCCGTGCAAGCGGGGATCCAGGCGAGTCGGAACGGCCACTTGCCGCCCGGTCTCACGGTGAAGCCCGGGAGACGCTTTCCGGCGTAGGGGCGGGGGGTTCGCTCGTGTCCGGCGTACGTGGGACCCGGGCAGCCGATGTCGGCCGCACCGGCGGGCCGGGTCCCGCGACACCCCGGGTCGCGTCTGGGGTCGGTGCGGGGTGGGGCGAGGTGGGGCGCGCGGCCCCGCTTCCCCGTCGCCTCCGCGGCAGGCGCCGGCGGACGAGGGGCGGCGCTCGAGCCGGCCGGTCAGGCGGCGTGGCGCAGCACCGACCCGGCGATGCGGTCGAGCGCCAGCACCTCGGCGGCGGCGCCGAGGGCGATGGCCTCCTTGGGCATGCCGAAGACCACGCAACTGGCCTCGTCCTGGGCGATGGTGTGGGCGCCGGCCTGCCGCATCTCCAGCAGGCCGGCCGCGCCGTCGTCTCCCATGCCGGTGAGGATCACCCCCACCGCGTTCCGCCCGGCCGCCTGGGCCGCGCTGCGGAACAGCACGTCCACGCTGGGGCGGTGGCGCGACACCGGCGGGCCGTCCCGGAGCCGCGCCAGGTAGTGGGCGCCGCTGCGCTGGACCATGAGGTGGCGGTTGCCCGGCGCCACCAGGGCGCGCCCGGGGAGGATGCGGTCGCCGTCCTCGGCCTCCTTCACCTCCAACCGGCTGGTCTGGGCCAGGCGCCGCGCGAAGGCCCCGGTGAACACGTCCGGCATGTGCTGCACGATCGCCAGGCCGGGCGCATCGGGGGGAAGCGCCTCGAGGAGCACCCGCAGGGCCTCGGTCCCGCCGGCGGAGGCGCCCACCGCCGCCACCTTGAGGGTGGTGGAGGCGAGCGCCCTGGGCCGGCGCGCCGGCAAGACGGCGTCGGCGCGCCGGCGGGGCTCCGGCGGGCCGGCGCGGCGCCGGGGCCGGGCCTGGGCCGCCCCGCGCACCGCCTCCACCAGGTCGCGGGCCGAGTCCTCCAGGAAGTCCTTCACGCCCAGGCGAGGCTTGGCGACCACGTGGACCGCGCCCTCCTCCAGCGCCTGGAGCGCCACCTCGGTCCCCGGGCCGGCCAGCCCCGAGCACACCAGCACCGGCAGCGGCGCTTCGGCCATGATCTCCCGGAGGAAGGTGAGGCCGTCCACGCGCGGCATCTCGATGTCCAGCACCATCACGTCGGGGCGGCCCCCAGCCATCTTGTAGCGGGCGATGACCGGATCGGCCGCCACCGCCACCTCCATCCCGGCGCGGCACAGGATGGCCGAGAGCGCCTGGCGCACCACCGCTGAATCGTCGACCACCAGGACCTTCACGGCGCCACCGCGCTCGGGCGTCCCGAGGCCTGGGCCCGGCCCGGGGCGCCGTCGCCGGCGCGGGCGTAGACGGTGGGGACCACCGCCCGGACGCGGTGCCCCGTGCTGGAGAGGCTCTCGGCGTGCCCCAGGAACAGGAGGCCATCGGCGGCGAGGTGGTCGAGCAGGTGCCCCACCACCCGCTCCTTGGTGGGCGGGTCGAAGTAGATGAGGACGTTGCGGCAGAAGACGAGGTCGAACTGGCCCAGCCCGGGCCAGCCGCGGTCGTTCAGGTTCAGCCGCTGGAAGCGCACCAGCGAGCGGATCTCCGGGCCCGCCTTCATCAACCCCTGCTGCGAGCCCACGCCGCGGAGCATCCACGCCTTGAGGTGGGGGGCGGGGATCTCGGCGGCCTTCTCGAGGGGCCACACCGCCTCGCGCGCCGCCTCCAGCGCCCGGGTGGACAGGTCGGTGGCCAGGATCTCCAGGTCCCAGCCCACCTCGGGCGGGAAGGAGGAGAGGAGCGACATGGCCAGCGAGCAGGGCTCCTCTCCGGTGGAGCAGGCGGCGCTCCACAGGCGCGCTCGGCGCGGCCTCCGCCCGGCCTCGGCCTCCGCCCGCCAGCGGGGGAAGACCCGGGTGGCGAGGAACTCGAAGTGGCGCGGCTCGCGGAAGAAGTGGGTCTCGTTGGTGCACAGGCAGTCGATCATGCGGACGCGCTCTGCCGGATCGCACTCCACCCGATCGAGGTAGTCGCGGTAGTCGCCCAGGCCCAGGGCGCGCAGGCGCTTCGCCAGGCGCCCCACCAGCAGCGCCTTCTTCACCGGCGCCAGCCAGATGCCGGCCTCGCGGTGGACCAGCCCCTGGAGGAGCCGGAACTCCCGGTCGGCGATGAGCTGGGCCGGGGGCTCCGCCGGGAAGGCTCCCGCGGCCGCCGCGGCGCGGCGGCGGCGGGGGCGGGGGGGCGGCGTCGCGGCCATGTGGGTTCCTCCGATCGCCCCGGCCCCTCAGGCCTGGGCGGCTCCCTGGGCCTGGCTCCCCGGACGCGCCCGGGCCAGCGCCTCGCGCAGTAGCGCCGGCACGTCGAGGATGAGCGCCACCCGACCGCTCCCCAGCACCGCCGAGCCCGATACGCCCGGGACGCCGCGGAAGAGCCGGCCCAGCGGCTTCACCACCGTCTGGCTCTCGCCCAGCAGCGCGTCCACCGCCAGCCCGGCCACGGCCGTTCCGTCGCGGACCACCAGCACGCTCTCGCGGGCGGCCCGGCCCTGGCCCAGCCCCAGGCGCCGCCCCAGCCGGAGGTAGGGCACCGGCCGGCCGCGGAGGTTCAGGACCCCCTCGGCCTCGCCGCCGGCGCGAGCCTCGGGGGGCAGGTCGAGGCACTCGACCACCGAGTCGAGCGGCACGATGAAGGTGTCCCCGTCCACCGCCACCTGGAAGCCCTGGATGATGGCCAGGGTCAACGGCAGCCGGATGCTGATGCGGGTCCCCCGCCCCGGCTCGCTCTGCACCGTGGCCGAGCCCCGCAGCGCCTCCACGTTACGCCGCACCACGTCCATGCCCACCCCGCGCCCCGAGATCTCGGTCACCGTCTCGCTGGTGGAGAGGCCCGGCTCGAACACCAGGCGCCGCACCTCGTCCTCGCCGACCTCGGCGGCGTCGGCCACCAGGCCCAGCGCGGCCGCTCGCTCGGCGATGCGGGAGCGGTCGAAGCCTGCCCCATCGTCTTCCACCTCGATCACCAGGCTGCCGCCGTCGTGGAGGGCGCGCAGGATGACCCGTCCCACCGGGTCCTTGCCCCGCTCGCGCCGGACCTCGGGGCGCTCGATGCCGTGGTCCAGGGCGTTGCGGACCATGTGGGTGAGCGGGTCGCGGATGTGCTCCACCACCGCGGTGTCCACCTCGACCTCCTCGCCCTCCAGGATCAGCCGGACCTGCTTGCCCTGGGCGGCGGCGATGTCGCGGACGGTGCGCCGGTGCTGCTGGAACATGGGCCCCACCGGAACCATGCGGGCCTTCATGATGAGGTCCTGCAGGTCGAGGTGGAGGCGGTCCGTCTCGCGGTGGGCCTCCAGGATCTGGTCGACGGTGAGGCTGTGGCGCCGCTCCAGCATGTCGGCGAAGCGGCCGCGGGCGATGGCGATCTCGCCGGCCAGGTTCAGCATGCGGTCGAGCTTCCACACGTCCACCCGCAGGGAGCGGCGCGCCGGCTCCCCGGCCGGCGCCACCGCCGGGGTGGGGGCGGGCGCCTCCGCGGCCGGGCCAGGGCCGGCCTGGCCGGCGGCTCCGGCGGCGCGGCGGATGCGGTCGCGGAAGGCCTCGACCTCGGGCGTGGCTGCAGTGCGGCCGGCGGCGGCCTCGGCCACCGCCGCCCGCAGCACGTCCACCGAGCGCAGGAGCAGCGTGACCAGCGCCGGGCCCGGCTGCAGCGCCTTGCCGCGCACCCGCTCCAGGAGCGCCTCCAGCTCGTGGGCCACGTCCCGCACCGCGTCGAAGCCCACCAGCGAGGCCGACCCCTTGAGCGTGTGGGCGACCCGGAACAGGCCGTGCACCAGCTCCCCGTCGTCGGGGCGCGACTCCAGCGCCACCAGCGCCTGCTCCATGGCGCCGAGGTTCTCGCCGGCCTCGGCGACGAAGACCCGGACCAGCGCCTCGCGATCGATCTGGATCTCGTGCTCGTCCATGTCCCCGCCCCTCACAGCCGGCGCACCCAGGCCGCGCCCACGTCGGTGTGGAAGACCAGCTTGCGCCCGTGGTGGCCGCCCACGTCCCGCTCCACCACCGGGATGCGCGCCTCCTCCAGGGCCTTCAGGGCCAGCTCCGCGTTCTCGGAGCCCAGGTTGCGCCCCCGGAAGGCCTCGATGACGCAGGCGCCCCCGAAGACCTTGGCCTCCAGACGCTCCCGGCGCGCCCCCAGCCCGAGGACCTGCTCCAGCAGGTGCGGCATGGCGAAGGCGCCGAAGCGGGGCGAGCGCTCGCGGAGGGTGGGGTGCGGCAGGAGGAAGTGGTTCATCCCGCCCACGCCCGCCTCGCGGTCCCACAGGCACACCGCCACGCAGGAGCCCAGCACCGTCACCAGCGACGACGGCTCGGCGGCGGCGTGGACCTGCCCGGCGTGGAGGTAGACGCTGCGGCGCGGCCGCCCGTCGGAGCCGGGGAGGTCCAGGGTCACGTCCCCGGTGCGCCCGAGCGAGGCGGGGAGCTCCAGGGCGAGGCGGCTGGCCATCCCCTCACTCCGCAACCGGCGCGGAGAGCCAGCGGCCGGCGTGGCTCTCCAGGACCGAGAAGAGCCGCTTGTCCAGGTCGGTGAGATACGGCTTGTGCCCCAAGAGCCGCCAGATGGCGAGGACCCCGGCCACCCGCCCTCCCGCCTTGAGCGGGATGGCGGCGGTGAGGTCCGGGTCCTCGCAGGGCTCGCCGCCGCCGGCCACGAAGGAGGCCCCGCTCCTGGCCACGCGGCCCAGGGTGTGGTCGCCGGGGGGGACGCGGTCGGGGCGCGCCTCGGCGAGGCCGAAGCCGTGGGCCAGGTCCAGCCCGCCCGAGGGGTCGAGCTGGTAGACCCCCAGCTCCTCCGACCCCACCATGTTGACCACGATCTCCTGGACGGCGCCGAGGGCGTCGCGCCGATCGGCCGACCCGTGCAGCCGCTCCAGCGCCACGAAGAGGCTGGCCAGCTCGGAGTTCTGCTCCTCCACGGCCACGTAGTCGTCGCCGAGCCGCCGGTGCTCCGCCTCCAGGCTGGCCACGTGCTGCCTGAGGCGCGCCTCCTCGGCCGAGAGGCGCGCGATCTCGGCGCGCGCCTCGACCAGCTCCGCCGCCAGCCGCCGCTTCTCCAAATCAAGCACCTCCGGCGCCGGCGCAGGGGGCGGCCCGCCGGCGGCGGACGAGGCCGTCGAGCGAGGGGCGGGCGGCGCCTCCCGCGCCCGCCGCTC
>DASRTO010000606.1:0-9279 GCA_035655915.1 Anaeromyxobacteraceae bacterium | reverse complement strand
AAGACCACCTTCACCACGCTCCCCACCACGAAGCCCAGGAGCGCCCCCACGCCGCTCTTCGCAGCCTGCTCCAGATTCGGGTCCTTGACCAGCTCGAAGGCGAAGGCGCCCACCGCCGGACCGAGGAGCACGCCGGGGAAGCCGAAGAAGAGCCCGACCACGAGCCCCACCGCCCCGCCCACCATGGCCCACTTGGAGGCGCCGAAGGCCTTGGCCCCCATGATCCCCGCCAACCAGTCCACCGCCGCGATGCCGATCCCCAGCACCGCCGCCACGGCGATGGTGCCCCACCCGACCACCGCGAACCCGCCGGCCCAGCCGATGAGGAAGACGCCGACGACCAGGAGCAGGGAGCCCGGCAGGCCCGGCAGCACGATGCCGGCCAGACCCAGGAGCAGGGCCAGGACGCCGAGGACGTAGAGGAGCGTGGCCACGGGAGACCTCCGGCTGCGGGCCCGCGCATCTTAGCGGCTCGCGGCCAGCCCGGCATGGGAGGTAGGCTCTGCGCCGTGCGCGGGGCGCTCTGGTTGCTTCTGGCCCTGGCCGCCGTCCTCCTCGGGCTGGCGGCGCTGCTCGTCTTCGGCCAGCGGCGGCTCCTCTTCTTCCCGGCCCGGCAGGCGCCGGCGCTCGCGGAGCGGGAGGCGCGGCGCCTGGGGCTCGAGCCCTGGACCGAGGGCGGGCGTTTCCTCGGCTGGCGCTCCCCGGCGCCGGGCGAGCCCCGCGCCCGGGTGCTGGTCCTCCACGGGAACGCCGGCTCGGCGCTCGACCGCGTCTACGTGCGCGACGTCCTGCAGGCCCCCGGGCGGCCGCCGCTGGAGGTGCTCCTGCTCGAGTACCCGGGCTACGGACCTCGCCCCGGTGCGCCGTCCGAGCGCGCCCTGGTCGAGGCGGCCCTGGAGGCGGTGCGGCTGGCCCGCCGGGACGGCACCCCGCTCCTGCTCTGGGGCGAATCGCTGGGGAGCGCGGTGGCGGCGCTGGCGGCCGCGGCGGCGCCCGGCGCGGTGGACGGCCTGGCGCTGGTGACGCCGCTCCGGAGCGTGCCGGCGGTGGCGGCCCGCCACTACCCCTTCCTCCCCGTCTCGCTGGTGCGCGACGCCTTCCGCGCCGACCTGGCCCTGCCGCGCCACCCGGGGCCGGCCGCCTTCCTGGTGGCCGGGCGCGACGAGGTGGTCTTCCCCGACCTCTCCCGCTCCCTCTTCGACGCCTTCCCCGGACGCAAGCGGCTGTGGCTCGAGGAGGGCGCGGGGCACAACACCCTCGACTACCACCCGGGCCTGCCGCGCTGGCGCGAGATGCTGGCCTTCCTCCTCGACGAACGGTGAACGGCACTCCTCAATCGGCCGGCCCGCCCTTCCCGGAGGCCTCGCTGCGGCGCCTGGCCTCGGCGCCCTGGGATGGGCTGCGCCCGCTGGCGGCGAGCCTCGATGGGCCGCTCAGCCGCGTCCTCGCCGGCGAGCCGGCCGAGCGGGTCCTCGACCGCTTCCTCAGGGAGCGGCCCGGCCTCGACGGGAGCGGGCGCGCCGCCGCCGCCGAGGCCGTCTTCGGGGTGGGGCTGTGGCGCCGCCGCCTGGCCTGGCACCTCGGCGGGGAGG
This sequence comes from Anaeromyxobacteraceae bacterium, assembly GCA_035655915.1. Classification (GTDB taxonomy): domain Bacteria; phylum Myxococcota; class Myxococcia; order Myxococcales; family Anaeromyxobacteraceae; genus DASTPH01. Next base: position 7,687 of record DASRTO010000606.1, on the reverse strand, counting down.
GCGCCGCGCCGCGCTTCCTCCTGGCCTCGCTGCTGCGCGACCTCGCCGGCCTGCCCGCCGCCGCGGCCGAGGCCCTGTTGGCCCTCGATCCCGGCTCGCTTCCCCCGCCGCGCCCGCCTCCTCCGGACCTGGGCCGCTTCCACTCGCTTCCGGACTGGCTGGCGGCGACCCTTACGCGCGAGGCCGGCGCGGAGGCCGCGGCGCTGGCCGACGCCCTGAACCGGCCCGGGCCGGTGTGCCTGCGCGCCAACCGCCTGCGCGTCACCCCCGAGGCCCTCTCGGCGCGGCTGGCGCGCGAGGGGCTCCGCGCCCGGCCGGGCCGGCTCGCCCCCGACGCCCTGGTCGTCGAGACGCCGCGGCCCAACCTCTACCCCCTGCCGTCCTTCCGGGAAGGGCTCTTCGAGGTGCAGGACGAGGGGAGCCAGCTCCTCGGCGAGGCGGTGGGCGCCGTCCCCGGCGACGAGGTGCTCGACCTGTGCGCCGGCGCCGGGGGCAAGACCCTCCAGCTGGCCTCGTCCCTCCGCGGCCGGGGCGGTGTGCTGGCCGCCGATCCCGACGCCGGGCGCCTGGGCCGCCTGCGCCGCAGGGCCGAACGCGCCGGCGCGGGCCGCCTGGTGGAGGTCTGCGGGGCCGCGCCGCCGGCCGGCCTCGTGGTGAGCCGGGTGCTGGTGGACGCGCCCTGCTCGGAGCTGGGGACGCTCCGCCGTGGGCCGGACCTGCGCTTCCGCCTCGACCCGGCCTCGTTCGACCGCTTCCCGCCGCTGCAGCGGGCCCTGCTCGAGGCGGCGTCGCGCCACCTCGCCCCGGGCGGGCGCCTGGTCTACGCCACCTGCACCCTGCGCCGCGAGGAGAACGAGGAGGTGGCCCTCGGTTTCGAGCGCGACCACCCCGAGGTCAGGCGCGAGGCCGCAGCCAAGGACCCGGCGCTCCTCGGAGCCGACGGCTTCCTGCGCCTCTGGCCACACCGGCACGACACGGACGGGTTCTTCGCGGCGGCCTGGGAGCGGCGCTGACGGCCGGCCGGGGGGTTCCGCCCGGCGAGAGGCGGCTCCCCCATGAGGGGCCTCTACGAACGCCTGCCGCGGCCGGACCATGAGCCGGTGGAGGGTGCATGACCCGTCGCCTGGCCCCGGCGCTCCTGCTGCTCGCCGCGAGCGGGGCCAGCGGCGCCGGCGCCGACCCCACCCTCCCGAGGCGGCTCGCCATGGTCGAGGACCAGCTCGCCCGCGAGGGCATCGCCGACCCGCGCGTGCTGAAGGCCATGCGCGAGGTGCCGCGCCACCTCTTCGTTCCCGAGGAGCACCGGGCCCGGGCCTACGAGCCCTACCCGCTCCCCATCGGCGAGGGGCAGACCATCTCCCAGCCCTACGTGGTCGGCTTCATGACCGAGATCCTCGCGCTCGAGCCAGGCCACAAGGTGCTGGAGGTGGGCACCGGATCGGGCTACCAGGCGGCGGTGGCCTCGCGCCTGGCCGGCCAGGTGTACACGGTGGAGATCTTCGAGTCCCTGGCCGCGAGCGCCCGGGAGCGGCTCCGGCGCCTGGGCTACGCCAACGTCCAGGTGCGGCAAGGCGACGGCTACTTCGGCTGGAAGGAGGAGGCGCCCTTCGACGCCATCATCGTCACCTGCGCCGGGGGTCACCTGCCGCCGCCGCTGCTCGACCAGCTCAAGCCCGGGGGGCGCATGGTGATGCCGGTGGGCGGGCCCTTCATGACCCAGAACCTGGTGCTGGTGGAGAAGGACCGGCAGGGGCGCCTCTCGCAGCGCAACGTCCTCCCCGTGGTGTTCGTCCGCCTCCTTGGCCACTGAGGGGAGAGTCCGGGGCGTCCTCCCCGCGGTCTGCCTCGTCTCCGCCGCCGCCATGGCCGACGAGGTGCTCCTCATCCGCCTCCTCTCGCTGCGCTTCTGGCCGCACTTCGTGCCGCTGGTGGTGTCCCTGGCCATGCTGGGATTCGGCGCCGCCGGCGTGGCGCTGGCCCTGCTCCGGCACCCCCTGGGGCGCGCCCCGCGGGCGGCCCTCGCCTGGACGGCCATCGCCACCGCCGCCTCCTTCGACCTCGCCTTCCGCGCCTCGCAGCGGGTGCCCCTCGACCCCTTCCTGCTCCTGTGGGAGCCGTCCGCCTGGCCGCCCTTCGCGCTCTTCCTGGCGCTCCTGGCCCTGCCCTTCCTCCTCTCGGGCGCGGCCACCGGCCTGCCGCTGGCCTTCCCCATGGGCCGGCCGGGCCAGGTGTACGCCGCGAGCTTCCTGGGCTCGGCGGCGGGGGCGCTCCTCTCGGAGGGGGCGCTGGCGCTGCTCCCCACCGAGTCGCTGCTGCGCCTGCCCTCGGCGCTGGGCGCCCTCGCGGCGCTGCCGCTGGTCCTCGACCCGCCCGGCCGGCTCCGGCCGGCGCGGGCGGCGGCGCTCCTCGCCGCGGCCCTGCTCGCCGTCGCGCCCTCGCCCCCTCTCGTCCTCTCTCCGTACAAGGACCTGGCGGTGCTGTCGCGCCTCCCGGGCGCGGAGGTGCTGGCGCGGCGCTCCGGCCTGCACGGCGACTACCGGGCCCTCGCGGCGGCGGGCATCCACCAGGCTCCGGGCCTGTCGCTGGCCTTCCGCGGCCAGATCCCGCCCCAGGCGGTGGTCCTGGCCGACGGCGAGGGCGCCGGCGTTGTGCCGGCCGCGGGCGGGACGGCGCCCGCCTACCTGGCCTTCCTGCCGTCCGCCCTTCCCTACCGGCTCCTCCCTCCGCGCGCCTCGGTACTGCAGCTCGGCCTGCGCGGCACCGAGGGGATCCTCGCCGCCGCCGCCGGCGGGGCCGCCTGGGTGACGGTGGTGGAGCCGGCGCGCGAGCTCTCGGCCCTGGTGGAGCAGGACCTGGCCGGCTTCTCCGGCGGCTGGCCTCCCGGGGTGCGGGTGGAGATCCGGGCCCAGTCCCCGCGGGCCTTCCTGGCGCGCGAGGGGCGCCGCTTCGACCTGGTGGAGCTCGCCGACGTCTCCTCGGCCACCTTCGCCTCCCTGGGTGTCCACGCCGCCGGGGAGACCTTCCTCCTCACCGTGGAGGGCCTGCGGGCGGCGCTGGACCGGGCCGGGGAGCGAGGCCTGGTCGCCTTCACCGGCTGGCTCAAGGCGCCGCCGCGCGAGAGCGTGAAGATGCTGCGCACCGTCCGGGCCGCCCTGGAGGCCGAGGGGCGCCCGGCCGCCGACCGGGTGATCCTGGTGCGCGGCTGGGGCACCTTCGCGGCGGTGGCGCGGCGGACGCCCTTCGGCGAGGCGGAACGCGAGCGGGCCCGTGGCTTCTGCGAGGAGATGGGCTTCGACCTGGTCTGGCCGCCGGCGGCAGGCGGCGCGCCGGCGGGGACCGGCGCCGCGGGGTCCGGCGCCGCCGGGAGCGAGGCCGCCGGACGCGGCGAGCCGGACGCGGCGCGCGCCGCCGTCCCCGGCCGTCTCCCGGCCGGCGACGAGCGCGCCCTGGCCGCGGCGGTGGCCGAGGCCCTGGCCGGGGGCGGCGCGGGCGGCAGCCGCCTCTTCGACCTCGAGCCCGCCGTGGACGACTCCCCCTACTTCCACCGCTTCCTGCGCCCGGCGGCCTTCCCCGAGTTCCGCCGCGCCCTGGGACGGGCCTGGGTCCCGTTCGTGGAGTGGGGCGTGGTGTTCCTGCTCCTCTCCCTGCCGGCCTCGCTGGCGGTGGCGGCGCTGGCCCTGGTGGTCCCCGCCTTCGCCCGCCGCGGGGGGCGAGCCAGCGTTCGGACCCTCGGCTACTTCGCGTCGCTCGGGCTCGCCTACATGCTCCTGGAGCTGGTCTTCCTCAAGGCCGGCATGCTGTTCCTGGGCGGCCCTGCCGCTGCCGCCGCCGCCATGGGGGGCTTCACGTGCTTCTCGGGGCTGGGCAGCGCCCTCTCCCACCGCCTGGCCTCCGGCCGCGCCCTGCGCCGCGCCTGCGCCGCCGCGGCGGCCCTGGGGCTCCTCGGCCTGCTGCTGCTGCAGGCCGGATCGCCCTGGCTGCTCACCCTGCCCCCGGTGGCGCGCCTGGCGCTCTTCCTCCTCTCGCTGGCTCCGGCGGCGGCGGCCATGGGCGTCCCCTTCCCGGTGGGCCTGTCGCGCCTCGGCGGCGAGCCGGCCGCCATCGCGCGGGCGCTGGCCGTGAACGGGTTCTTCTCGGTGGCCGGCGCCACCCTGGCCTCGGTGGGGGCCCTCTGGCTCGGCTTCCGCCTCACCGCCGCGGCCGGGGCGGGGCTCTACCTCCTGGCAGGATGGCTGGCCCCGCGCGCGGCGGCGGCCGGACCGCCGCTCACAGCGCCATGTGCCCGGTGAGCCCCAGCCCCAGCACCCAGGCCGGATCGGCCCCCGACGACCACCAGCGGGATCCGTACAGCTCCAGGCCGAGCCCGCTCGCGTCCCGGCGGCCGAAGAAGCCGTCCCAGTCCGGCGCCACCGGCAGCCAGGCGAGGCGCAGGGCGGCCCGCGGCCCGTTGAAGGTCACGTTCAGCCCGGTGGTGAGCGGGGTGCCGAGGTAGCTCTGCCGCCCCGCGGCGAACCACAGGTCCCAGCCCAGCTCCCCCTCGAGCCCGAGCCGGCCCGCCTGGCCGGTGGGCAGGGAGACGAGGAGGCCGTCCACTCGCAGCGCGCCGCCGTACATGGCGAAGCTGCTGCCGGTGCCCTGCTCCCGCGGCTCGCCGCCGCCGCCGCCGGCCTCGAGCCCCAGGCGCAGCGGCCCCACGAACACGCCGCCCTGGCCGAAGACCAGCCAGGCCCATCCCATGCCGTGGCTGGGCGTGGGCAGCCACACGACGCGCCCGCCCGCTCCCGCGTTCCACAGCGGCGCCTCGACCCAGACCACCCCGTGGGGCGAGGGGACGAACGGGACCCGCAGGCAGGTGTGCGGGCCGTCCATGAGCTCGGGCACGAGCTGCACGTCCAGGACGGTCGGGTCGTCGCCGAGGACGCTCCCGAGGTCGTCGCGCCCGAAGGTGAGGTCCAGCGAGCGCGCCTCGCCGAGCACCAGCGTGGTGAGCTCCTGCCCCGAGGCGCCGCGCAGGCGCATCGATCGGGCGGCGACGCCGCCCTGGCAGGGAGGCTCGGACTGCCTGGCCACCCGCGCCTGGCGCACCCGGCGCCGGTCGGCCCGGGCAATGGCCACCGTGATCTCCGCCTCGTCCCCGAGCGGAGGAGCCGGGACCCGCACCGTCACCGCCTCCAGCGCCGCCTCCCCGTCGCCGCCGCGGAGCCCCCCCACGGTCCGGAAGGTGTGGCACCCGGCGGCGAGCGCGGCGAGGGCGGCGAGGCCGGCGGCGGATGGAGCCCTGGTCGACACGGCTACCTCGCGGCCAGCGCCCGCAGGTCGGCGGCGAAGGCGGCCACGTCCTCCTCGGTGGTGTCCCAGGCACACATGAGCCGGGCCCCGCCCCAGCCGATGAAGTCGTAGAACTTCCAGCCGCGGGCGTGCAGGCCCTCCCGCACGGGGCGGGGCATCTCCACGAAGACGCTGTTGGCCTGGCGCGGGTAGAGCACCTTCAGCCCGGGGAGGTCGCGGATGGCCTGGTGGAGCCGATCGGCCATGGCGTTGGCGCGGCGGGCGTTCTCGAGCCAGGCCCCGCCGCGCAGCATCCCCACCCACGGCGCGGCCAGGAAGCGCATCTTGGAGGCGAGCTGTCCCGCCTGCTTGCACCGGTAGTCGAACTCGGCCGCCAGCTTCCGGTCGAAGAACACCACCGCCTCCCCCACCGCCATCCCGTTCTTGGTGCCGCCGAAGCAGATCACGTCCACGCCCGCCTGCCAGGTGATCTCCTTGGGGCGCACGCCCAGCGATGCGACGGCGTTGGCGAAGCGGGCCCCGTCCATGTGGATGCGCAGGTCCAGGCTCTTGGCCTTGGCCCAGATGGCCTTGAGCTCGTCGGGGGTGTAGACGGTGCCGAGCTCGGTGGCCTGGGTGAGGCTCACCGCCCGCGGCTTGGGGTAGTGGATGTCGGTGCGCCTCATCACCATGTGCTCCACCCCGGCCGGGGTGAGCTTGCCGTTCTCGCCCGGGACGGTGAGCACCTTGGTGCCGTTGGAGAAGAACTCCGGCGCGCCGCACTCGTCGGTCTCGAGGTGGGCCACCTCGTGGCAGAGGATGGAGTGGTAGGACTGGCACAGCGAGGCCAGCGCCAGCGAGTTGGCGCTGGTGCCGTTGAAGACGAAGAAGACCTCGCAGTCGGTCTCGAAGAGCTGGCGCAGCAGGTCGGCGGCCTGCGCCGTCCAGCGGTCGTCGCCGTAGCCCGGCTCGTGCCCCTGGTTGGCCTCGGTGAGAGCGTCCCACGCCGGGGGGCAGATGCCGGCGTAGTTGTCGGAGGCGAAGTGGCGAGGGCGGCGGGGCGGAGTCATTGGGGCGCATTGTAGCCGCCGGACGACGGGCGCGCCCGGCCGCGGAGGCGAGGAGGCCCGGCCGCGGGGAGGGCTCGCAGGCGAAGGACGCCGGGCCAGCTCCCTCGCCGTCAGCGCCATCCGGGGCGCAGCCGGGCCGCCACCCGCCAGGCGGCGTGGGCGAAGACCGGCGCCACCAGCACGTCCACTGTGTAGTGGACGTGCTGCCAGAGCACGCAGGCGCCCACCAGCGCCGTGCAGGCCAGGAACAGCCCCTTGGCGAGCCGGCCCGGCGCCGCCAGGAAGAGCAGGAACATGGTGGAGGTGTGGCCCGAGAAGAAGAGGTCGCGGGTGAGGAGCTGCCCGGTGCCCAGCACCTCCACGAAGGGGTCCCTGAGCTCGATCATCCCCGGCGGCGGGTCGAGGGGCGTCGCCCACATGACGGCCATGCGGAAGGCGGCCAGGACCACGTAGGCCTGCACCGCGGCGAGGAGGTCACGGGGCCGCCGCAGCAGGAGCGTCACCCCGGCGGCGAGCCCGGCGTAGATGAGGGAGAAGGTGAGCCAGGTGACGTCGCGCGGCTCCAGGAGGCGGAGCAGCGGGTCGGGGAGGGTCGCCCCCGGCCGCTGCTCCACCCAGCGGACGAAGCGCGCCAGCGCCGAGAGCGCCACGGCCAGCGCCGGCGCCGTGACCGCCAGCTGCAGGCGGAAGCTCCGGTCGCGCCACGCCTCGCTCCAGGCCTCGCGGATCGATCCCGTCATGCCCGCCTCCCTCCGGCGGCGCGACATTACCACCGCCGGACCGCGCGACGGCCACCTCCGCGCCGGCGCGGGCCGCCGGCGAGGCGCAGCGCACCGGGCGGCGAGGCGCGGCGCACCCGCGGCCGCGGCGCGCCGCGAGGGAGCCGCGGCTCGGCGGCGGAGGCGCGCCGCCCGCGCGATGCCCGCCGACCCGTCCGGGGTCCCGGGATGACCTCGGGATGACGCGGCGCAGGATGGCGGGCAACCTCACCCGGTTGGGACCTCGAGGCCCGCTTCTCCCGACGGTACCTTGACAGTGGGTGTTCACCCGCGCATAGAACGCCGACGGCGGCTACCCGCGGCTCGCCGGCGGAGGGGCTCACCATGACGGATCGACGCAAGTTCCTGAAGGACGTGGCGAAGGGCCTGGCGGTGGTCGGCGCCGGGAGCCTCGTGCCGAGGCTGGTGCGCGCCAGCGATCCCAAGCTGGCGACGCCCGGGCTGCCTTCGGGCACGCTGGAGGAGTCCATCCTCCACGCCCTCCCCGGCAAGCGGCCCCTGGTGAAGCGGACCTTCCGGCCCCCGAACTACGAGACGCCGCTCGACTACTTCAACGAGCCCTTCACGCCC
>DASRTO010000605.1:0-1872 GCA_035655915.1 Anaeromyxobacteraceae bacterium | reverse complement strand
TACTCGCTAAGCGTCGCCCTTCTGATCTTGTTGATGTTCCCGCGGCCTCGAGGCGCGGGTGGCGCGCGACCAGGAGGAGGTCGACCTGGCCTCATGAAGACCGCCCTGGTCCTCTCCGGCGGCGGCGCCCGCGGAGCCTACGAGGCGGGGGTGGTGCTCTACCTGCGGGAGGCCTTGCCGCAGGCGCTGGGCCGCCAGCCCTCCGGGGTGCGGCTGGACATCATCTCCGGCGTCTCCATCGGGGCGGTGAACGCCTGCTTCCTGGCCTCGACCGCCCACGAGCCGGAGAGCCAGGCCCGGCAGCTGGCCGACCTGTGGCGCTCGCTCAGCCTGGAGAAGGTCTTCCGCTGGAGCGCCCTCTCGCTGGCCTCGGTGCCGAGCTACCTCTACGGGCAGCTGCGGGCGCTGCAGCGGCGCCGCGTCTCCTGGCGCCTCTCCGACTTCCTGTACCCGGAGGCGCTGGCCGAGGCGGTGCGCGAGCGCGTCGACTGGGGTCGGCTCCACCTGAACCTGGACCTCGGCCAGCTCGAGGCCCTCACCGTCACCGCCACCGACCTCGGCACCGGCAAGGCGGTGGTGTTCGTGGAGTCCCGGCAGCCCCTTCCACCCTGGAGCCGCGACCCGCTGGTGGAGGTGCGCCGCGCCGAGATCGGCCCGGAGCACGCCCTGGCCTCGGGGGCCCTGCCCCTGCTCTTCCGGCCGGTCCGGATCGGGGAGGCCTGGTTCTCGGACGGCTCCATCCGCCAGGCGACGCCCATCTCCCCGGCGCTGCGGCTCGGGGCGGACCGCATCCTGGTGGTGGCCCTGCGCTACCAGGGGCCTCCGGAGGCGCCGTCTCCCGAGGCCGGCGGGGACTTCCCCTCCACCGCCGCGCAGCTGGGGCGAGTGCTGAACGCGCTGCACCTCGACCACACCGACTACGACCTGGACCGGCTGCGGCGGCTCAACGCCCTGCTGGAGCAGGGGGAGCAGGCCTTCGGGCCGGGATTCGCGGTGCAGTTCAACGCCGTGGCCATGCGCACCCTGGGGGCGCCGCTGCGCCGGGTGCGCGACCTGGTCATCCGCCCCTCGCGCGACATCGGCGAGATCGCGCGGCGCCACGCCGAGGCCCGCGCCCGGCACGTGCGCCCGGGCACGCTGGCCTCGCGCCTGCTGCGCTGGGCGGCCTCGGGGGAGCAGGACGGACAGGGCGGCGCCGCCGACCTCGCCAGCTACCTGCTCTTCGACCGGGGCTACGCCGAGGAGCTCATCGCCCTGGGCTACGCCGACGCGGAGGCGCGGCGGCCCGAGCTCGAGGCCTTCTTCCGTGACTGATGGCCGTGCCCGCACGCGTGGATCCGGCGGCTTCGCCGCCGGCGGGGGACGAGCCCCCGCCCTACGGATCATGGCAACCGAACACCGCCATGAGGGAGGCCCCGACCCCCTGTCCGCGCCAGCGCTACTGGACGCCGCCATGGGCACGGCGCTGCGGGCGCGCGGCCTGCCGCCGGAGGAACTTCCCGAGGCCTGGATCCTGACCCGGCCCGAGGAGGTAGCGGCGGTCCACGCCGCCCACGCCGCCGCCGGGGCCCGGTTGCTCCTCACCTGCAGCTTCAACGCCACCGAGTCGCGGCTCGCTGCCCGCGGCCTGGAGGGGAAGCTGGAGGCGCTCTGCGGCCGGGCCGAGCGGCTGGCCCGCGCCGCCGCCGCCGGGAGCGCGGTGGTCGCGGGTGGCCTCGGCCCCTCGGGCCTTTCGGGATCGCCGTCGCCGCCCGAGTGGCGGGAGGTCTTCGCCCGTCCCTGGAAGGCGCTGGCGGCGGCGGGGGTGGACCTGCTCTGGGCCGAGACCCACTGGCGGCTCGGCGAGGCCCGGGCGGCGCTCTGGGCCGGCCG
>DASRTO010000604.1:0-3900 GCA_035655915.1 Anaeromyxobacteraceae bacterium | reverse complement strand
GCCGCTCCGAAGAAGTGGTGGGCGAGCAGCGTGGCCGCGGCCGAGGCCACCACCAGCGGGGCGAAGACCTCGAGGGCGAAGCTCCCGAAGATGATCTCCATGGTGAAGAGGGCGGCCCCGATGGGCGCGTTGTAGGCGCAGGCCAGGCCGGCGGCGGCGCCGCACCCCACCGCCACCCGCAGCCGCCGGGTGGGCAGCCGCGCCCGGCGCCCCAGCGCCGAGGTGACCGCCGCCGGGAGGAGGACGATGGCGCCCTCGCGGCCCACCGGGCCCGCAGAGACCACCGTCACCAGCGAGGAGGCCGCCCGCGCCAAGGTGGCGCGGAGCGGAAGCACGCCGTCCTTGAGGCGCACCGCCTCCAGGATGTCCCAGCCCCTCCCCAGGCCGGCCCAGCGCTCGCCGGCCACCAGCACCAGCCCGGCCAGGGCCAGGCCGGCCGACGGGATCAGCAGGCGCCACGGGATCGGCGCGCGCGCCACCGCTCGCACCAGGTCCTCGGCCGGCGGCCAGAAGAGCGCCGGCAGGGCGTTGGCGGCCCAGCGGAACAGGAGCGCCGGGGCGGCGCCCAGCGTGCCGGCGACGAGCGCCCAGGCCAGCAGTGAGGCCTGCTCGACGAAGGGGCCGCGGTCGCGGGCCGGGCTCACGAGGCGCTCCGGGTCGTCACGGGAGGACGATACACCTCCGGGCAAGGCCGGGCGGCCCGGTCGGTCGCTCCCCTCCAGGGCGCCCGCCGCCCGGCCCGTGGCGTGGTAGCGTCCGCCCCCATGACCGTGCCCGCCTTCCCGTCCCCGGCCGAGGCGCGGCGCGAGGAGGGGGCCCTCCGCGCCCGCGACGGCCTCGACCTCTTCTGGCAGCGCTACCGTCCCGAGGCGCCGCGCGCCACCGTGGCGGTGCTGCACGGCGGCGGCGATCACTCCGGGCGCTACCCGGGCCTCACCGCGGCGCTGGTTCGGGCCGGGATGGAGGTGGCGCTCCTCGACTTCCGCGGCCACGGCCGCTCCGGCGGGGCGCGCTGGCACGTCATGCGCTTCGAGGAGTACCTGGAGGACCTGGAGGTCTTCCTGGAGCGGGTGCGGGCCGACGCGGCGGGGCGCCGCCTCTTCCTGGTGGGGCACAGCCAGGGCGGTCTCATCGCCGCGCGGTGGGGGCTCGACCCCATGCGCCCGGTGGCCGGGGTGGTGCTCTCCTCGCCGTGGCTCAGGCTGGCCTTCGAGCCGCCCCGGCTCAAGGTGGCGGTGGGGCGGATGGTGGGAAAGGTGTGGCCTTCGCTCCCGGTTCCGGCTGGCCTGGACCTGGCGGCGCTGACCAGCGACCCGGAGATGCAGCGCGACACGGACGAGGACCCGCTCTACGGCCGCAAGACCACGCCGCGCTGGTTCGACGAGGCCACCCGGGCGCAGGACGAGGTGCGGCGCCGCGCCGGCGAGTTCGCCCATCCGCTGCTGGTGCTCCTGGGCGAGGCCGACCCCATCGCCGACCCGGCCGCCGGGCGCGCCTTCTGCGCCGCCGCCGCCTCCCGCGACAAGCAGCTCCTCGCCTACCCCGGCTTCCGACACGAGATCTACAACGAGGTGGGACGGGAGCGCCCCGTCGCCGACACCGTCGCCTGGATATCGGACCGCGTCACGGGGAGCGAAGCGCACGGGCGCAAGAGTTGACGCCCCCTCCGGGGGCCTCTATCCTGCCCGAGCACGTCCAGAAAGGGCTCCCCGGCATGGCCGAAACGAGTGGGATCGTCGGTCGCGGCACCGTCGTCAAGGGCAACCTCTCCGGATCCGGCGACGTGGTGGTGCACGGCCGTGTCGAGGGGACGGTCTCGCTGAAGGACCAGCTGACCATCGAGGAGGAGGGCAAGGTCTTCGCCGACGTGGAGGTGGAGAACCTGGTGGCCCACGGCGAGCTCTCCGGCGACATCAACGCCGGCGACCAGGTGCTCATCTCCTCCACCGCCAAGGTGGTGGGCGACATCAAGGCGCCGCGCGTCGTCATCCAGGACGGGGCGCGCTTCAAGGGCTCGATCGAGATGGAAGTGAAGCTTCCGGAGGACATCTAGATGGCTACCGCAATCGAGAAGGCGGCGCCTCGCGGCGGCGCGCACACCGTCATCGGCAGCTCCATCGTCATCGACGGGGAGATCTCCGGCGACGAGGACCTGGTCATCCAGGGCACCGTCAAGGGCAAGGTCAGCCTCAAGGAGAGCCTCTTCGTCGAGCGGACCGGGGTCATCGAGGCCGACATCGAGACCGCCAACGTGGAGGTCTCGGGGCAGGTCACCGGCAACATCGTCGCGTCGGACAAGGTGGAGCTCAAGACCGACTGCAAGGTGGTGGGCGACATCCGCGCTCCGCGCATCCTCATCGCCGACGGCGCCATGTTCAAGGGCAACGTGGACATGGAGACGCGCGGCAAGGGGAAGTGATCCGTGGCCAATCCGACCGGCAGCACCGTCATCGGCGAATCGATCCTCATCAACGGCAGCCTCAACGGCGACGAGGACCTCACCGTCCGCGGCCGCGTCGAGGGGACCCTGACCCTCACCAAGACCCTGGTGGTGGAGCCCACCGGCATCGTCAAGGCCGAGGTGCAGGTCAAGAACTGCATCATCGCCGGGGTGGTGGTGGGCAACGTCACCGCCTCGGAGAGCGTCGAGATCACCAAGGAAGGGCGGATGGTGGGTGACCTCAATGCTCCCCGAGTGATCATCGTCGACGGCGCCAGCTTCCGCGGCCGGGTGGACATGGGCGAGGTCGACCTGGGCGGCGAGCGACCCCGTCCGGCGGTGTCGCGCCCGACGGCGCGCCCGGCGCTCCCCTCCCGCGCCGCCCCGGCCCGCCGGGCCGAGGCCAAGGCCAGGGAGGAGAAGGCCCCGCCCAAGCCGCCCGGCCCCCCGGCGGCGGTGGGCATGGGCGCGGTGAAGAAGAAGGTGGTGGTCCGGCGGAAGTAGCCGCCGGGCCCCGAAGGGCCGGCCGTGGACCTGGAGCTTCGAACCTCGGCGCCGGCGCACGCGACCGGAACGGTGGAGTTCGTGTCGCTGGCCGACGTGGCCGCCGACGAGACCTTCCGCCTGCGCGAGCCCGGCGACGTCTCGGGACTGGCCACCTCCATCGGCCGGCTGGGGCAGCTGGCCCCGGTGGAGCTGCGGCTCCTGCCGGGTGCCGCGCCCGGGCAGCCCCGCTGGCAGGTGGTGGCCGGCTTCCGGCGGCTTGAGGCGCTGCGGCTGCTGCAGCGCGACCGGGTGCTGGCGCGCCTCCACGACGCCCTTCCCGACGAGGATGCCTGGGCCCTGGCGGCGGTGCACGCCCTCCTGGCCGAGCCGCTGGGGGCGCTGGACCTGGAGGAGGTGCGGGAGAAGCTGCGGGCCGCCGGGGTGGGCTGGGCCGACGACCTGGTGGACGAGGCCCAGGCGCGGGCCCCCATCGCCCCCGACCTGCGGGAGAGGTTCCACCAGTTCCTGCGGCAGCCGCGGGCCGTGCCCGGGGCCGGCCAGGGCCAGGGCCCGGAGACGGTGGAGTTGTCGCCGGAGGAGATGGTGGACGACCTCCTGCGCCGCCTCTACGAGCTCAACGTGGACCTGGCCGCCGCCTGGGAGGCCTGGGCCGATCTGCCGCCGGAGGGGCGGCGGCAGATCGTGGAGCAGGCCCGGTACCTCTTCGACCTCTTCCCCTTCATGGCCAAGGACGCCGGATGAGCCCGCCAGACCGGGCCAGGCTCCTGGAGCTCCTGCGGACGCTGTCCTTCGAGCGGCGCAGGGTGATCCTCGCCTCCGGCAAGGAGAGCGACTTCTACGTGGACTGCAAGCGCACCGCCCTCACCGCCGAGGGGCACGCGCTGGTGGGGCGCCTGCTGCTGGAGCGCATCCGGCGGCTCGATCCCCCGCCGCGCGGCGCCGGGGGGCTGACG
>DASRTO010000603.1:0-6023 GCA_035655915.1 Anaeromyxobacteraceae bacterium | reverse complement strand
CGGCGGGCGCCGGCGCCCGGCCCGCACCCGGGGGCTCGCGGGGAGCCGGCTCGGCCGCGCGCGCCAGGAGCCCCGTTGCCGCGATCGGCCTGGCCACGAAGGGATTCTCCTCCGGCATCGGCGTCGCCTCCGGAGCCGGCGTGGCTTCCGGAGCCGGCATCGGGTCCGGAGCCGGCTGCGCGGGGCCGAGAGGCTCGTCGCCAGGCGGCGTGCCGGGAATCGTCACCGGGGTCGGGGTGGCCTCGGCCCGGCGGGGCGCGGCGCCAGGCCCCATGCCCGCGGGGTGGCTGCTCCGGACCACGATGAGGTGGCCGCAGGCCTTGCACCGCATCTTGAAGGTCTTGCCGCGAAGCTCGTCGGCGACGGCGTAGCTCCTGCCGCAGTGCTCGCAGGCGAACTTCACGCGGCGATCCTACTTGCGGAATCGGATGGTGGGCAAGGACGCGGGCCGCCGCCGGCCGATGGCCTCCGGCCTCAGCGCGGCTCCCCGGCCCGCCGCGGCGCCGAGAGGCGCGTCGCCGCAGGCCTCCTCGTCGTCTTCCGCGTCGAGCCAGGGATCGCGACCCCGCGCCTCGCCCAGCGCCGCCAGCAGATCGCGGTCGAGGAGGTGGGTCGCCACCACCCTCGAGAGGGCGTTCATGAGGTTCCCCTTCACGGCCGGGTGCTCGGCCGAGAGCTCGGCCAGGAGAGCCTTCACGCGCTTGCGGCGCAGGTTCGGCTGCGAACCGCACAGGTCGCAGGGCACCACGGGGAAGCGCATGGCGGCGGCGAAGGCGGCGATGTCCTCCTCGGCGGCATAGCACAGGGGGCGGATGACCACGTTGCGCCCGTCGTCGGAGCGAAGCCTCGGCGGCATGGTCTTGAGGCGACCGGAGTAGAGGGCGGAGAGGAGCAGCGTCTCCACCAGGTCGTCGCGGTGGTGGCCCAGGGCGATCTTGGTGCAGCCGAGGTCGGCCGCCGCGCGGTAGAGGATGCCCCGCCGCAGCCGGGAGCACACCGGGCAGGCGGTCCGGCCGGGCGGCACCAACCTCCGCACCACCGACAGCGTGTCCTCGCGGAGCATGCGGTAGGGAACGCCCACCGACCGGAAGTGGCCCTCCACCGCGGCGGCCGGATAGCCCGGGTGCCCCTGGTCCAGGTTCACCGCCAGCAGGTCGAACCGGACCGGGGCGCGCTCCCGCATCCGCATGAGCACGTGCAGCAGCGTGTAGCTGTCCTTGCCGCCGGAGACGGCCACCAGGATGCGGTCGCCGCCGGCGATGAGGTCGAAGTCCCTCACCGCCTCGCCCGCGGCCCTGAGCAGCCGCCGCTCCAGCTGGTGGACGTCCGGCACGGTCCGGGAGGTATACCACCCCGGCCAGGGCATCGCTTTCCGTTGACTTGGCGGCCGACGTTGCGGTAAACGCCGCCCTCTCCGCTGCGGGGGACGCCATGCCCGGCAAGGATCTCGGAACCAAGCACACCTGCTTCAAGTGCGGCACCAGGTTCTACGACCTGAAGAAGCCCGCGCCCGTCTGCCCCAAGTGCGGGGCCGACCAGCGCGAGAGCCCGGTGCTCAAGGCCCCGTCGGT
This sequence comes from Anaeromyxobacteraceae bacterium, assembly GCA_035655915.1. Taxonomy (GTDB): domain Bacteria; phylum Myxococcota; class Myxococcia; order Myxococcales; family Anaeromyxobacteraceae; genus DASTPH01. The sequence continues at coordinate 4,452 of DASRTO010000603.1, read as the reverse complement.
GGCGGAGCGGAAGCGCTCGGCCCCCAAGCCCCCGCCCGAGCCCGAGGTGGCGGTGGTCGCCGAGGACCTCGAGGAGGAAGTCGAGGAGATCGTCGACGAGGACGAGGAGCCGGCGGCAGACGACGAGGGCTGAGTCCGGGCGGCCGCGACCGGCCCGCGGTCCGGGTGTCCGGAGCAGGCTACCCGCCGAAGGCGAAGTCCACCGCGGCCTCGCCCAGGGCCGGGACAGTCACCTCGGCGCTCTTCTCCCCCAGGCGCTCGTGCCAGGCGGTGACGGTGTAGCGGCCCGGCGGGAGCCCGCTCACCGCGAAGCGGCCGTCGCCGCCGCTCACGGCAAAGGGGGCGTCGGTCACCAGGATCCAGGCGCCCATCCAGGCGTGGACGTCGCAGCTCACCCGGATGAGCCCCGGCCGGTCGAGCCGGCGGGGCACCTTGTGATCGCGCAGCGGCATGGCCACGTTGAAGGCGCTGGCCTTGCCCGTCCAGCCGTGGACGTTGTGCAGGATGGGGTCGCCGTTCAGGATCTCCAGGGTGCTGCCCACCGCCACCGCCTGGACGTGCGGCAAGTAACGGCAGCGGCGCTGATCCAGGGTGGCCTTTCCGGGGGGCGGCGCCGGCGCTCCCTTCACGGTGATCACCACGTTCCCGAGCCGGCCCGCGGAGGCCAGCAGCGACTCGTCCGGAACCGAGGCCCCGCAGGCGTCCCGGTCTTTGGTGACCTCCACCGCCGCCGGCCGGGACGCCCCGCGGTAGTGGGCGACTCCCCTGAGGTCGCCCGCGCTGGCAGGGCCCGCGAGCAGGGCGAGCAGGACGGTAGCCACGGCCTGAGGACGCATTGGGGGTCTCCCTGGAAAGACGAGGTTGCTCGGGTGGTTACCACGGACGCGCGGCTTTGGCGCGCTCCCCGGCGGGGCGAGAGGCCCTTGAACGGTGTCAAACGGATTCTTATACGAAGCGCCGCATGGCCGAGCACCGCCTCGCCGTCGCCACGGCCGCCGCCACTTTCGTGCTCCTGGCCATCGGTGGCCTGGTGCACGCCACCGGCTCGTCGCTCGCCTGCCCGGACTGGCCGCTGTGCTACGGCCAGTTCTTCCCGGCCATGCAGGGCGGCGTCCTCTTCGAGCACGGCCACCGCCTGGTGGCCCTGGCGGTGACGGTGCTCACCACGGCGCTGGCGGTGACGGTGTGGCGCCGCCGGCGCGAGGCGGCGCCCCGCGCCATGGCGGCGCTGGCGGTGGGGCTGGTGCTCTTCCAGGCCTCGCTGGGAGCCCTGACCGTGGTCTACAAGCTGCCGCTCCTGGTGTCGGCCGGGCACCTCGCCACCTCGATGGCCTTCTTCTCGCTGCTGGTGGCCCTCGCTTTCCGGCTGCGCCCCCCGGCCCAGGCGGCTCCGCTCGCAAGGGCTGCCCCGCGCCTCGCGCTCCTGGCCGCCCTCGCCGTCTACCTCCAGATCGTCCTCGGCGCCCTGGTGCGCCACGCCGCCGCCGCGCTCGCTTGCGGCCGTGACCTGCTCCTGTGCCAGGGCGCCCTCTGGCCGGCCTCCGGCCCGTCGCGCCTCCACATGGCCCACCGCCTCGGCGCGGTGGTGGTGGCAGGTCTGGTGCTCCTCGCCGCGGTCCCCGCCTGGCGGGCCGCGCGCGCCGCCGGCCGGCGCGGCCTGGCCGCCCTCGCCGCCGCCGGGCCCATCATCGTCGCCGCCCAGCTCGGCGCCGGCCTGTGGTCGGTAGCCACCCTCATCGCGGTGCCGGTGGTGACCCTGCACCTGGCCCTCGGGGCGCTCCTGCTCGCCGCCGAGCTGTCGCTCTTCCTCCTCACCCGGCCCCGCGCCGCACCGCTCCCGGCCCGCGCCGCCGGAGCCGCCGGCCTCCGCCCGGCGCCGGGGGTGATCCCGCATGCGTGAGTCCGCCCAGGTCCAGGCCGCCCCCTCGCCCCTGCTGTGGGTCCGCGACGTGGTCTCGCTCGCCAAGCCCCGCCTCTCGTCGCTGGTGGTGTGCACCGCCGCCGGCGGCATGTGGCTGGCGCCTGGCCACCTCACCGCCGCCCGGGCGGCGGTGCTGCTCGTCGGCACGGCGCTGGTGGTGGGCGCCGCCAACGCCTTGAACAACTACCTGGAGCGCGACCTCGACGCCCGCATGCGGCGCACCCGCGACCGGCCGCTGCCAGCCGGGCGGCTCGAGCCGGCCGTGGCCCTGGCCATGGGGCTCTTCCTCCCCGCCTTCGCCCTCCCGGCGCTGGCCCTGGCCCTGAACCCGCTCACGGCGCTCTTGGCCCTGGTGGCGCTCCTCTCCTACGCCGGCGTCTACACGCCGCTCAAGCAGCGGACCACCGCGGCGCTCTTCGTGGGGGCGGTGCCCGGGTCCATCCCGCCGCTCATGGGCTGGACCGCGGTCACCGGGCGCATCGACTGGGGCGGCATGGCGCTCTTCGGCGTCCTCTTCTTCTGGCAGCTCCCCCACTTCCTGGCCGTGTCCATCTACCTCAAGGAAGACTACGCGCGTGCCGGTCACCGGGTCTTCGCGCTGGTCCATGGCGAGCGGGCGGCGCGGGTCTGGGCCGCGGCAGCGACCCTGCTCCTCGTGCCGGCGACGCTCTCGCTGGTGCCGCTGGGCCTGGCGCGGCCGGCCTACGGCGCCGCCGCGGCGGCGCTGGGGCTCGGCCTCGCCGGGTGGGCGCTCTCGGACCTGCGCCTCCCCGAGGGCTCGACGCGCCGGGCGCGGAGCTTCTTCCTGGGGACGCTGGTCCACCTGTCCCTGCTCTTCGTCGCGCTCTTCCTCTGGGCGCGGTAGCCTCGCGTCGGCGCCTCGCGCCGCAGCGCGGGGGCTCCTCCCCCGCCGCTCGAACCAGCCACAGGCGTCGGGACCCAGAGCCGCCATGACCCTCGCCGAGGCGCTCCCCACCGTCAACGCGTCGCTGAACGCCCTTTCGGCGGTGCTGCTCTTCTCGGGCTGGCGCGCCATCCGCGCCGGCAGGCGCGACCGCCACCGGGCGCTCATGCTCTCGGCGCTCTCCTGCTCGGCGCTGTTCCTGGTCGGCTACCTGACTCGCGTCGCCCTGACCGGCACCCACCGCTTTCCCGGCGGCGGGTGGCTCAAGGCCACCTACCTGGCGGTGCTCGGCAGCCACACCGTCCTCGCGGTGGTGGTGCTCCCCATGGTGCTGCGCGCGCTGTACCTGGCGCTGCGCGGCCGCTTCGACTCCCACCGCCGCATCGCGCGCTGGACGTTCCCGGTGTGGCTCTACGTGTCGGTCACCGGCGTGGCGGTGTACCTCATGCTGTATCGCCTTGCGCCTCGGCCACCTTGAACGGGACTCCCGGATGGGTCCCGGCGGCGCAGCCCTGGCGCGTCGGGAGCGGCGACGCTAGTCAACCAAGGCCATGTGCCGCAACATCCGGGTGCTCTACAACTTCGACCCGCCCACCACCGAGGAGGAGATGCGCGCCGCGGCGCTGCAGTACGTCCGCAAGGTGAGCGGGCTCCGGAGCCCGTCCGCCATCGACGTCCACGCCTTCGAGGAGGCGGTGGTGGAGGTGGCGGCCAGCACGCAGCGGCTCCTCGGCTCGCTCCGCGCCCGCAGCGCGGTGCGGACGCGCGAGGGCGAGCGCGAGAAGGCCCGAGAGCGGGGGAGGCGCCGCGCGGCCAGGCTGCCCTCCGCCGGCTGACCAGGGCGGGAGTCGCGCCACCGGCCCCGGCCGGCCGCCGAAGGCGGTAGCATGGGGCCATGCGCCCCTCCCGCCTCGCGCTCCTCGCCCTCCCGCTCGCCGCCTGTAGCAGCCCGGCCCGCATCGCCCTCGATCCGCCCAGCGCCCAGCTCTTCGGCCGCGGGCAGGCCGTGAAGGTGCACGCCTCCGCCTTCGCCCGGAACGGCCGCCCGCTCCCCGATGCGGTGTGCCGCTGGTCCTCCTCCGACGAGAAGGTGGCCTCGGTGAAGGGGCCCCACAACGAGGCCACCGTCACCGCGGTCGGGCCTGGACGCGCCGTGGTGCGCTGCCAGATCGGCTCGCTCTCCGCCGAGTTGAACGTGTCGGTCCGTTACGTGGCCCGCGTCGAGGTGACGCCGGCCCGGGTGGAGGTGAGGATGCTGGACCGGGCCGAGCCCACCGCCCTCGACGTGCGGGCCTTCGACCAGGAGGGCGTCCCCGTCCCGGGTCGGGTGGTCCTCACCCGCTGCGAGAACGAGGAGGTCTGCCGGGGCGACAACCGGGGACAGCTGTGGGGGGTGGCGCCGGGGGAGAGCCGGGTGACGGTGGAGGTGGACGAAGCCCGGGCGGAGGTGGTGGCGCGGGTGGTGGACGCCCGCACCGCCGAGGGCCGGCCCCGGCGCGTGAAGGGCAACCCCATGCTGGACTACGAGAAGGCGGTGAAGGCGCTCGGGAAGTAGGCCCCTGCCAGCGGGCCGTGGCATGCTCCAAGTGCGTCCTCGCTCGCAGGGAATTCGGAGGGGCCATGCGAT
>DASRTO010000602.1:0-16128 GCA_035655915.1 Anaeromyxobacteraceae bacterium | reverse complement strand
CGAAGGATTGAGCAACGCCGACATCGCCGAGCGGCTCGACTTGAGCGAGAAGACGGTGCGCAACCACATCTCCAACGTCTTCGACAAGCTGGGGGTCTGGACGCGGGCCCAGGCGATCGTGTTCGCCCGCGACCGTGGCTTCCGGGGCTGACCTCGATGGTCGAACCCTGCGAGGAGCCGTCCGTCTAGAGCAGCACCATCCCCTCGTCGGTGAACTCGGCGGCGCCGGGGAGGCAGGGGAGAGCGGCGGCCCTCGGCGGGAGCCTCCCGACGCGTCCTGCCTCATCGTTGTGGGGTCAGGCGAGCATCGGCGAGAAACGTGCGAACCACGGCTTGCACCTCCTGTACATGTCCGACCAGGAGATGTCCGCCCGTGTCGTAGACGACGAGCTTGGCGCCGGGGATCCTGGCGGCGGCGAACTCGGCTCGCGGCAGGGTTTGGAAGAGGTCGTCGCGCGCAGTCACGATCAGCGTGGGAGCCGTGATCCTGCCGAGCGGCAGCTCGTGGAGATCCGCGGCGGCGTCGACGCCGATGCCGCGAAAGCGCCGCGACAACGGCTCGACGGCCCTGACGATGCTCATGACCCGCTCCCGCTCGGCCGCGGGGGCGGCCGCCACGAGCTTCGGTGGAACGCCGACGAAGCGAATGAGCAGGGACGGGGCGACCTGCTCGGTGGCCCACCAGATGAAGTCGCCGCCCACGTCAATTGCCCAGAACACGAGCCTGCTGCCACGATCGGCCTCGGTCGAAACCGGGGCGGTGGGCGAGTACGTCCCCGGGACTATCAGGATGAGGGCGGAGACCCTGTCCGGCTTCCGGACCGCCAGCTCGACCGCGGAACGCGCGCCCGCCGAGACGCCGAGGACGATGGCTCTGGGAATGTCGAGCTTGGCGAGCAGGGCCGCATGCGCGTCGGCCTGTGCGGCTGGAGAGGCGTCCGGCGGAAGGGGCGTGCGCAAGTAGCCGAAGCGCGACGGCGCGACGACCCTGTAGCCCTCGCCCACCTGCTCGGCGGCCTGGGCCAGACCCTGGTCGAAGCCGCCGCCAGCGCCATGGATCGCCAGGAACGGGATTCCCGTGCCCCTTTCGGCGTACTCGATCGGTCCCACGTCGAGGTTGGCGATCAGGCTGCCTCGGGCGACGGCCTGGCGCGCCTGTGCGAGCTCACGCTGGTAGAGCCAGAAGACCGCGCCGGCTGCGACCACGGCGAGCCCCACCACTCCGATGAGCGCTCGCCGTCCGTTCATCGTTCCCCCTCGTTCTCCAGGCCGACCACCATGAGTGTCCTAGTTTCGCCGCGCGGCGCCTTGATGCGGGGCAAGCCGGAAGGACCAACGAGGCGACCCCATCCGACACCCTGGCGGGGCCCATCCCGTAGGCCGGAGGGCCGCACGGCAGCCCCGGTGGAAAGGTTCCAGGCGACCGGCGGGACTTCTACGTCACCGAGCCGGACGTCTGGACCATGTTCTTCCGCATCCTGGGGGAGCGGAAGCGGTGGGAGTTCGATCCCGCCCTCCAGGCCACCACGGCCTCGTCGGCGAGGCCGGGGCACCTGGAGCCGTTCGCGGGCGCCTCGAGCAGATGGCCGACCTTCTCACGACCGTCGAGGGCGTCGTGAACCGGTTCCTGCAGGACCCTCAGTCCTCCCGCTCGGCCCTCGCCTTCGTCGCTGGGATGCCGTTCGCGGCCAAGGAAAAGGGCAAGCGCGGCTGAGCAGCAGGCTCCGATCCCGCTGGAGGAAAGGACATTCGCTTTCAGGAGCCGGGCCACCTCGCGAACAGTGAGCAGGGCGGGGAACATGGAGCGGGACGGCGATGCGGACCACGTCGACCGGCAGCTGTACGATGGTCTCGCCCTTGAGAAAGAACATGACCACGATGGTGAAGAGGAGAACGACGAACGTGATGGGGGAGATGTACTTCCTCTGGAAGGCTCACGAGCGCTGACCGCCCCGCCGCCCCTGCCGCCAAGGTGGTGTTGGAATCCGTGGGAGCGAACCGCGCGAAGGTCCCCCGAAGGCCGGTGCGGTACCCTACCCCACCCGCACTAACCCGTTGGAAACCAACGCGGGACCCCGCAAGACCGCGGCAAGACCGGTCGTTCTTCCCGCCTTCGAATCCTGTATCGCGCGCCAATCCAGGGGCCGGGACTTCCGACGGTTTCTCCACCGGGCCCCGGCCTTCTTCTTGGCCGATCCCGGCCGTCCGCACCACCGGCGCACCAAGCCGCGAGCGACCTGCTGCTGCGACCAGCAGATCAGCTGGCTGCCAACACGTCGAGTACTCTCGCGCAGCCTCCGTCGCGCAGGTAGTCGGCGTGGTCAGCGACGCTCTGGAACTTCCGCCCGGCGATCTGGGTGCATTCGAATTCGTAGCCGGTGCACTTCAGGAACCTGCCGATTGCATCGAGGGCTCTCGGGGATTTGTAGGCAACCTTCCCGCCCTCCTCGAGAACCTTCATGCCTTCGATCCATATTGCGGCTCCCAGAGCCCCGCAGGCACCTCCGCGGAGGCCGATGCCGCCCGCGAGCCCTGCCGCCATCACCGCGTGCTGCTCGGATGCGCCCATCCTCCGGGCCAGCATCGCCGCGCAGCTCGCCGGAGCGGGAGGCGCCTCGACGGTCGGCTCGGACATGGCGGCGTTGATCTCGCGCAACGCGACCGGCGCGTACCGGGCGGCCATGCGGAAGCAGCCGATGGTCTGGCCCTTGAGCAGGAAGACCGTGATCATCTTCAGCGTCGACGAGCGGTTGTCGATGTTGGTGATGTCGAAGCAGTCCGTGTGGCGGTTCTGGGCCTGGAAGGCATCGAACAGCCTTCGTGCCGCTACGATGGCCCGGGTTTCGGCCTCCGGGCCGGCGCCGTAGCGTCGATGGGCCTCTGCCCCCGCGGCCAGCGTCGAGCCCCAGATCATGCCGCACTGGTAGCCGTGCTGCATGATTCCGCCCGCCAGGGGTTGGACGGCGTGCTCCTCGTCTTCCATCCCGTGATCGCATGCCTTGTTGAGAACTCTCAACAGGCATTCCGATCACGTCCCGACCTTGAGAAACGTCCCCACCGTTCCCATCGACGTGACTCTGCTCTTCTCCTGGCTCACGGCTCTCCTCTGCCGTCCGAGGGTTGAAACACCTGACAGTTTCGATTCGGCACCCGTTCCACCGGCGTCGGAGTGTTGCACGCCGCTGGAACGCTCCGCAAGCTCCGCGGGGCGCGTCCGCGGGACCGTGTCGCTTCGCGAAGGCCGGCCGGGCAGCGCTCCCCCATGCGGCACGTCCTGCCTTCTGTTACCTTTGCGGACCATGAGCATGGACGGCTACAAGCGCCTCCTCGACTACAACAAGCGCTGGGTCGAGGCTCGACTCGCCGAGCGGCCCGACTATTTCACGCGACTCAAGGACAGCCAGGATCCGGAGTACGTCTGGATCGGCTGCTCGGACAGCCGGATCCCGGCCGAGATGGTGACCGGCTGTCAGCCGGGCGACCTGTTCGTTCATCGAAACGTGGCCAACCAGGTCGTCCACACCGACCTGAACCTGGCCACCGTGATCGCCTTCGCGGTGGAGCGCCTTCGCGTCAGGCACGTCATCGTCTGCGGCCACTACAACTGCGGCGGCATCAAGGCGGCCATGTCGCGCCGCGACTTCGGCCTCATCGACCGCTGGCTGCAGAACATCAAGGACTGCGCCGAGCGCCACCAGTCGGAGCTGGGTGGCCTCCCCGACGAGGAGGCGCGCTCGCGGAGGCTCGTGGAGCTGAACGTCATCGAGCAGGTGGATCACCTCGCCAAGACCTTGGTGATCCAGCGGGCCTGGAAGAATCAGGGGCGCCCCTGGCTCCACGGGTGGGTCTACGACATGCACGACGGCCGGCTGAACGAGCTGGTGCGCCGAACCTCGACCGACTTGCCGCACCCGGTCCACCGGTACGACTTCGACGATCGATGAGCTCGCCTGTGGGCTGCCTGCTTAGCGTCTGCTGCTGGGCCTTGATGGACGAGCGGGTCGCGAAGCTGAAGACGCGGATGGAGGCAACCCCTCAATGCGAAAGTGGCTGAAGCGGATCCTGAAGTGGACGGCACTCACCATCCTCGCCCTGCTGGTGGTGGGCGTGGCGGCGCTGTTCATCGGCTACTGGCTGTCGGACAACGACTGCGAGCAGCGGCGCGCCACCGCGCCGAAGAACCCGATGAAAGCCATCACCTACTGTGAATACGGCGGGCCCGAGGTGCTGAACCTCGAAGAGGTCGAAAAACCCGTACCCAGCGACGACCAGGTGCTGGTGCGAGTGCGGGCGGCCTCGCTGAATCCCTACGACATGCACTTCCTGCGCGGCACGCCATACTTCATGCGCCTGATGGGCGCCGGCCTGCGCAAGCCGAAGTTCACCGGCATCGGCGTGGATTTCTCCGGCGTGGTCGAGAGCGTGGGCAAGAACGTCACCGGTTTCAAGCCTGGCGACGCGGTCTTCGGGGGCCTCCAGGGGGCGCTCGCCGAGTACGTGGTCATCTCCGAGCATCGGCTGGTGAAGAAGCCGGACAACATCAGCTTCGACCAGGCGGGCGCAGTGAACATCGCGGCCAGGACCGCACTGCAGGCGCTGCGCGATGCAGGCAAGCTCCAGCCCGGCGAGAAGGTGCTGATCAATGGGGCATCGGGCGGCGTGGGTACCTTCGCGGTGCAGATCGCCAAGCACCTGGGCGCGGAGGTCACCGGCGTGAGCAGCGGCCGTAACACCGACCTGGTGCGCTCGCTGGGCGCCGACCACACCATCGACTACACGGGGCAGGACTACACCCAGGGTGACACGCGGTACGACCTGATCATCGACAACATCGGGAACCACTCGCTCTCGGCGAACCGGCGCGTGCTAACGCCGAACGGTCGCTACGTGATGGTCGGCGCGCCGAAGGGCACATGGATCAAGCCCATGGACCGCCTGGTCGCGGTCATGATCTATTCGAAGTTCGTTCATCAGGAGATGGGCATGATGATGGCGCGAGCCAGCAAAGACGACCTCGCCTTGCTGGCGGCGCTGATGCAGCAAGGTAAGGTGATGCCGGTGATCGACAAGACATACAAGTTGAGCGAAGCCGCCGAGGCGATGCGTCACCTGGAAACCGGCAGGGCGCGGGGGAAGATCGTGATCCAGGTGGACTAGCGGCGCTGCTTGCCCGGCCGTAACTCGCTGGAATAGAAAGCCAGATTCGAATGGTAGACGAGGCCCGGCGGCCCAGCTAGCTCGGGGGCGTGGAGTCGCGCGGGGCGCTGTGCCTGCTGTGCCGCAGACGCCTGTGACGCCGCCGTCCCCAGCCGCGTCACCGGCTCGAGAGCCACGCCAGGAGGCGGGCGTCGAAGGGCTCGCCCTCCTCCACCTGCGGCACGTGGCCGCTCCGCTCGAACACCTCGAAGGCGAGGTCGCGGAACCTGGCGCGATGCCCGGTCCAGGTCTCCAGCGGCGCCGCGAAGTCGAAGCGCCCCATGGCCAGGAACACCGGTGGCTTCACCACCGCCTCGTCCCGGAAGAGGTGGTACTCGGCCCCGAAGAGCTGCATCGTCACCGGGACGTTGAACTCGTCCCCCGAGAGGAGCGGTCGCTCGTCGAAGCGCGGGTCGTACCAGCGCTTGGCGGCGTCGGCGACGATGTCCGCCACCACCGCCTGGGCCGGGCTCAGCTTGGCGAGCGCCTCCGCCGTGAGCGCCGCCCGGTTCCGCTCGTGGATCGCCTTTCGCTCGGGCGACGCCTCACGGTCCCACTTCTCGGTGGCCGCCCGTTCCAGAGCGGGCGACAGCTCGGGCACGGAGCCGATGGACACGACGTGGGAGACGCGGTCGGGGTACCGGAGCGCATAGGCCAGGGCCACCGTGCCCTGGATGGAGTGGCCGACCAGCACGAAGCGGGTCATGCCGAGGGCGGCGCGGACCGCCTCCAGGTCCTCGACGGCCGCCTCCACCGTGAAGGGCTTTGCCCGGTCGGCTGGCACGCCCGGGATGGCGAAGCGAGCCTGGACGAAGACGCAGCGCAGCTCGCCCTTGAATCGGTCGGAGAAGGCCCGTCGGTGGTACTCGACCAGGGCGTAGACGATACACGGACGGCCCTGGCCCTCGACGACGTAGGGCACCTCGAAGCCGGGGAGCTTGACGGTCCCGCGCTCGACCTGCGGGGCCGCATTCGGCGCCGGCGCGGCGGCGCGGCATCCGGCGAGCGCGAGCGAGACGATCGCGGCGCACGCGATGGCGTCCCTTCGCGACATGGCATCCTCCCGGCTCCTGCGGCGGACGGTGCGAAGCCTACCACACTCGGTGAACGGTGAGCTGTCGGAGCCCCTATGGTGCCCGGACGGGGCCTGCCGGTCGGGGCATGGCCTCGGAGCTCGCCGGCGCCACCCGCTGGCGGCTCGGGCTCCTCGCTGGCGCTCAGGTGGCCCGCGCCCGGCGGCGCGCGTGCACCCGGCGTGGCGTGCCGGAAGAGAGTGCCTCGATGACCCCGCCCCAGTCGTCGAACCACGTCTCGAACGCAGCACGCAGCTGGCGCCGCCCCTGCTGGTCGGCGGCGGCGCGCAGGGCCTGCACGACCGCGGCCGTGGAGGGGCGAAGCCGGCGTTCGCCCAGGGCCGTCAGCCGGACGTAGACGAAGCGGCGATCTTCGGAGGAGCGTCTGGTACGGACGAGCCCGGCTCGCTCCATCCGCCGGACGAGGGCGGATGTCGTGTTCATGGTGGCGAAGGTGTGGCGCGCCAGGTCCCCGACCGTCAGCGGCCCGCGCGACGGGTTGCCGGCCAGCGTGAGAAGCGCGAACTGCTGCGCCGGGGTGAGACCTCCATCGGTCGGCTCCGTGGTGATGGTTCTCCGCACCGATTCGAAGAACCGCCGCAGGTGAGCCATCGTCCGGTAGGCTCTCGACAGGTTGTGGCGCCGGGCCATCGCCCACCCATTGTAGCGCTTGACTCACCTTCCGCTGCTCACCATAATGCCGCGATGAATAGTCGACGGCATGTAGTATCTGCTCCCGCCGCCGCGGTCCCCGTGCCTCTGCTCCTCGCGCCCGCGGGAAGCCCGGAGGCGGTGGTGGCCGCGCTGGACGCGGGAGCCGATGCCGTGTACGTCGGCCTGGCGGGCTGGAGCCGCGGCGGGGCGCGAGGCGAGCTCGAGTGGGACGAGCTGGTAGCCGCGCAGCGACGGGTGGCGGCGGCCGGCCGGACGCTGCACCTCGCGCTCAATACCATCCCGAAGCCGCGTGAGCGGGAGCAGCTCTTCGAGCGCGTCCCCCTCCTGCTCGAGCTGGGAATCCGCGATCTCATCGTGAACGACATCGGAATCCTGGCCACCCTGCGGCGGCGGTTTCCAGACCTCCGGCTGACGGCCAGCATCGGCTGCGGTGCCCGGACCATCGCCGACGTCGCCGCCTTCCGCGATCTGGGCGCCCACGCCGTGGTCCTGCCGGGGACGGTCGGCCCCGCGGAAGTGCGCGAGATGGTAGCCATCCGCGGCATCGATGTGGAGATCATGATCCACATGGTTGAAGAGTTCGTCCTCCTCGGGAAGTGCTGGATGCCGAGCTACCTGCATCTGAAGCCCTCTCCGCTGCCGTCGAGCGCCGCCGGCGATTCGCGGGAGGCGGTGCTCATGCGGGAGACCGGAAGCATGAAGCGCGGAGGTGTCGGAGCCTGCTTCAAGATCTGCCAGCGGCCGTGGGAGCTCATCGCCGGCGGGCGGAGCGTCGACCAGCGGCTCTTTCCCAGCCGCCAGATCTCCCGGATTGCAGAGGTCCGAGCCTACGCCGCGGCGGGCGCGGATGTGTTGAAGCTGCAGGGAAGGAGTCTTCCCTCGGAGCTGCTGGCCTCACTCGTCCGGCGCTATCGGGGGGCGATCGACGGTCCGATCGCAGAGGAGGCCCCGCCTGCGCCGCTGCCGGCGTCCTGGGCGGCCGTCGGACGATGACGGAGATGGGGATGAACTACGAGCTGAACACGACCATCGCCAACCTGCGGGACCTCCGCGAGACGGACCTCCGCGACTACGGTGCCGTCTATCTCGGTGACATCTATTGCCGGCTCTACGAGGCGAACTTCCTCGAGCGGCTCGTCGATCTCGAGGAAGGCCTCCGCATCCTCCGCGATCAGGGCAAGCGCGCCTACGTGACGACCTACGCGGCACCGCGAAACGACTTCCTCCCGAAGGTGCGAAGGGTACTGGAGCTTTCGGCGAAGGCCGGTGCGGAAGCCGTCGAGGTCCACAACCTCGGAATCGCGAGGATCGCCCGCGAGGAATTCCCCCAGTTGCCGCTGCACGTCGGAGGTTTCGCCAACGTGTACACGGCGGCGGGTATCGAGGTCCTCCGCGGCTTCGGCGCGGTGCGGTTCACCCCCAATTACGAATTGAGCCTCGACGAAATCAACGAGATCGCGGCGGCAGGCGGCGCGCCCATGGAGCTGCTGGTGCACGGCAAGCTGCCGCTGGGGGTCTCGGACTATTGCTTCCTGCTGGAGTACGAAGAGAAGTGGGGCGTGAAATGCCCCGACCTCTGCCAGGAGGAGCTCTTCCTCAAGCAGGGAGACTGGGCCATGAAGTCCCTCGGCAAGGGAATCCTGAGCGGCAAGGACGTGTGCATGCTGGAGCATCTGCCGCGTCTGCTCGCCGAGGGGCACCGGCACTTCCGGATCGAGACGGTTTCGGAGAGCCCCGCCTACCGGCGAGAGGTGGCCGCCGTCTACCGAGAGGCGTTGGACCAGGCCGGCGGGGGGGAGAGCACGGTCGACGATCGCTGGAGCGAGACTCTCTCGCGCCATGCCCGGATCGGTCTCTGCAACGGCTTCTATTTCGGAAAGAGCGGAATGGACTACACGGGGATTCGCCCGAACGCGATGGGATCCCTGCTGACGGTTTCTCGCGTGGAGTCATAGGCGGGAAGGAGCGGGCCCATGGTCGAGCTTCTGGCACCGGCAGGCAATCTGCCCATGGTCGAGGAGGCGGTGGCGAGCGGCGCCAACGCGATCTACGTCGGCCCTAGGGGCTGGAGTCGAAGGCGCGACCGGTACGAGCTCTCCGACGACGACGTGCACGCCGCCATCCGCATCGCGCACGGCGGCGGGGCCAAGCTGCGCGTGGCCTTCAACACCAACATGCAGTCGCGCGAGATCGCTCCCATGCTCCGGAAGATGGAGGGCTTCGTCTCCCGCGGGGTGGACGGAGCCATCATGACCGACATCGGCGCCATCGCCGAGGTCCACCGGCACTTTCCCTCGCTCACCATCCACGCCAGCATCGGTGCCAACATCCTCAACGACGAGGACGTGCGCTTCTACCGCTCCATCGGGGTTTCGCAGGTGGTGGCGGACACCAAGCTGACCCTGCGCGAGCTGACCTCGCGCAAGCAGCGGATCGACGTGGGGATCGAGATCCTGATTCACGCCAACATGTGCTTCACCTACCTCGGCAAGTGCTGGATGTCTCCCTATCACCGGCTCGAGCGCACGGCGGACGAATACGGGAAGGACCTGTTCAAGGGGAGCCCCAATCGCGGCGGCCTCGACTACCGCGTCTGCTTGGAGTCGTGGGAGCTCTACTGCGGCGAGGAGAAATGGGAAGACCGCGTGGCTCTCAAGAACGACGCCTTCTTCCTCCTGGAGGACATTCCGCACCTGATCGATCTCGGCGTCCACTGCCTGAAGGTGCAAGGGCGCGAGTACCCCGTCCCGCTCGTGGGGCGCATGGTCAGGTTCTACCGCGACCTCATCGATGCGTATGTCGCTTCGCCGAAGGGCGGGACGTTCGACGTGTCCCCCTGGCGGTTGCGCCTGGCCGCGATCCAGGCGGAGCGAGATGCGGCGCGGTCCCACGGAACCGGGATGCTGCTGGCCGAAGCGCGACAGCCCGTGCCCGCCGTCCCTGCAGCGCGGCGTGCCTGACTCGTCGTCCGATCGGGACGGGCTCCCTGCGGGTTGGGCGTCCTCGCCTGGCTTAGGGATGGCGGCTGCGGTCGTGCTCCTGGAGCAAGCGAGCGAGGGGCCTCCCTGGCGAGTGGCCGGGCGGGGTCGTGGGTCGGTTCTTGACCTACAAGCGGGGGCGCCGCCCCCTTGCGCCGGGGCACGAAAAGGCGCTTCATATCGCACTTCTCGTGCGACCTCGAAAGGTGGCCGACCGTTCCCCCCCAGCGCGCCCTCCTCGTCTTTCCCCGCTTCGGCTCCCAGTCGTTCTGGAACTACCAGGAGACGTGCAGAGCAGTTGGCGCCAGCTACTCGGCCGCGCCGCTGGGCCTGGTGACCGTGGCGGCGCTCCTGCCTCGCGAGTGGGAGCTGCGGCTGGTGGATCGGAACGTCGAGCCGCTGGCGGCGGCCGACCTGGCGTGGGCCGACCTGGTGATGACCGGCGGCATGCTGCCACAGCAGCGCGACGCGCTCGAGGTGATCCGGCTCGCGCACGCAGCCGGGAAGCCGGTGGTGGTGGGCGGCCCGGATGCCACCGCCAGCCCCGAGGTCTACCGGGAGGCCGAATTCCAGGTGCACGGCGAGGCCGAGGAAGTGCTGCCCGACCTGGTGGCCGACCTGGAGCGGGGCGCCCGAAGCGGCCGCTACGCCGCCGGCCGCTTCCCCGACCTGACACGCTCGCCCATCCCGCGGTTCGACCTCCTCGACCTCAGCCGCTACATGCACGTCGGGGTCCAGTTCTCGCGAGGCTGCCCCTTCGACTGCGAGTTCTGCAACGTCGTCGAGCTGAACGGCCACCTGCCGCGCACCAAGACCGTCCCCCAGGTCCTGGCGGAGCTGGAGGCCCTGCACGCCCTCGGCTGGCGCGGCCACGTGGACTTCGTGGACGACAACCTCATCGGCAACCGCAGGGCCGCCCGGCCGCTGCTGCGGGCGCTGGCGGACTGGCTGGCGAAGCGCCGCCACCCCTTCGAGTTCAGCACCGAGGCCTCCCTGAACCTCGCCGACGACGAGGAGCTGCTCGGGCTCATGCAGGCGGCCAACTTCTTCGCCGTCTTCGTCGGCATCGAGACCCCGGACCCAGCCGCGCTGGCGGAGGCGCACAAGCTGCAGAACACGCGGCGCGACATCGCCGACAGCGTCGGCCGCATCCACCGCGCCGGCATCTTCGTCAACGCGGGCTTCATCATCGGCTTCGACGCCGAGCGGCGGAGCGTGGCCGGCCCGATGGTGGACTGCATCGAGGCCACCGCCATCCCGGTGTGCATGGTGGGGCTGCTCTACGCCCTGCCCGGCACGCGCCTCACCCGCCGGCTCGCGGCCGAGGGGCGCCTGCATCCCGACGCCTTTGCCGTCCGGGAGGAGGACGCCGATCAGTGCACCTCGGGGTTGAACTACGCCACGCGCCGGCCGCGCACCGAGATGCTCGCCGACTACCGCGAGGTACTGGAACGCGTCTACTCGCCCGAAGCCTACTTCGGCCGCGTGCGCCGCGCGGTCCGCCAGCTCGACTGCTCCCGCCACCGGCTGCGCCAGCCACTCCGCCACCTGTGGCGCGACCTGCGCTCCCTCGGCCGCATCGCCGCCCGTCTCAGCCTGGCCGGCCGAAGAGAGCGCCGCGCCTTCTGGGGCGCCATGCTCGACTGCCTGCTCCACAACCCGCGGGCCCTCAAGATCGCCGCCTCCTTCGCGGCGCTGTTCCTGCACCTCGGCCCCTTCTCGCGCACGCTGAGGAAGCGGCTCGACCGGCAGATCGCCGAGGAGGCGGCCACTCTGGCGCCCTCGCCGGCGCGGGCCGCCCTCTCGGGGTGAGCGCCGTGCGCCGCCGTCCCGATCCCGCATGCCACGGGGCCGGGTAAGCGAGGCTCGTGGAAAGGGAGGACGCATGAACGAGCCGATGGAAACCTATCGAGGGGTCGTCTACCCGTGGCACTGCGACCACATGGGCCACATGAACGTGATGTGGTACACGGGTAAGTTCGACGAGGCGACGTGGACGTTCTTCTGGGCGCTCGGGATCACGCCCTCGTACCTGCGCGACCGGAAACGTGGCATGGTCGCGGTGGAGCAGAAGATCGCCTACCAGCGCGAGCTCCTCGCCGGCGATCCGATCCTGGTTCGCTCTCGCCTGCTCGAGGTCCGAGCGAAGGTCATCCGGTTCCAGCACCAGATGATCAAGGTGGAGACCGGCGAGCTGGCGGCGACGAGCGAGCTCACCGGCGTGCACATCGACCGGACCGCGCGGCGAGCCTGCGCACTCCCTGCCCCGGTGATCGCTCGGGCCAGACGACTCCTCGCACCGGGTCGCCAGTCCACGCCGTGAGCCGCCCGCGGCCGTGGCGCGCCCCCATCCGCCACCACTGCGCGCGAATGGCGCGAACGACCGCGCGCCTCCGCGACCATTCACTCGCGCAAGAAGCTTGGTGAACCCAGCGGTGTGGCTGGCCCTCGCCACCGGGAGGCGCGGGGCGCCCCGGCCAGCGCGACGACCCGCCCCCTGGCCAGCTCGCGGAGCGAGGCGGCGCCGAGCAGGGGGGACGCGGAGGCCGGGAGGTCGCCCTCGAGGCGGAGGAGCACCACCGCGTCGGGCGGGGTGGACTCGAGCAGCTCCGCCAGGCGGGAGCGAAGCCGCGCCGGACCCATTGCCCCGAGCGGGAACGCCAGCACGACCATCGGCCGCGCCGGCAATGGGCGGAAGTCGAGGCCCGCCACGCCAGCAGGCGACAGGTCGAGCAGCACGACGCCCTTGGTCTCCCCGGCCTCGGCGAAGGAGGTCCGCTCCACCGAGCCCGCGTACACCACGTCCGGCAGGCCCGGGGCCCGAAGCACCTGGTGCCGGTGGATGTGGCCGCTCAGCACCACGGCCACGTCCCGCGGCAGGTCGGCGGCGCGAACCACGTCCTCCCCGTCGGAGAAGGTGAAGTCGCCGGGGCCGCAGGTGGCCCCCTCGACGCACTGGTGCAGGCACAGGACGCGGACGTCGGCCTCGCCCTCGCCCCGCCGGGCGGCCGCGAGCAGCCCGGCGAATCGGGCCCGGACCCGGGCGGCGTAGGGGAAGCCGGCGAAGGACGCCCGCAGGCCGCCGGCGGCGATGGTGACGGTGCGCGGTCGGTCGAAGAGGTGCAGGTTCGGGTGAACCGCCAGCAGCGGGTGGGAGATACGGCCGCGCTCGTGGTTCCCCGGGACCAGCAGGACCGGGATTCCCGAGGCAGCCACCCGGCGCAGCGGCGCCAGCGCCGCCTCGGCGAGCCAGGCCGGGACCTGGCTCCGGAAGAGCAGGTCCCCGCCGTGGAGCACCACGTCCACCTGGCCGGCCAGGGCGGGCGCCAGGGCGCGTTCGAAGTTCCTGAAGAAGTCCTCGCCGCGCCGCGTGCGCTGCACGCGCGGCCGGGCCGGCAGGTCGATGCCCAGGTGGGTGTCGGAGAGGAAGAGGACCCGCATCGGACCATCTCGGAACCGGGCCGGCGCCATGCTCCAGCCGGCCCCCGGTGCTGAACCAATGTACAGCCAAGGTCCGACGCCGCGGCACTGCGCTCGCCACGGGGACGCCCCTGGAGGCAAGGCCAGCGGAGACGGGCGAACGGAGGTCGAGCGGGCGCAGGGCGCGGTGTGCGCCGAGGTGGGGGCGGGTGCCGGAGCGAGGTCGATCTACACTTGGCGCAGGCTTGAATAGAGCCAGGCCCCGGGCGGTCGGGACTTCGAGGCTTCCCCGGACGGAGGGACCATGAGGCGACTTGCGCTGACGCTGATGCTCCTCGTGCTTCCGCTGGCGGCGCTGGCCGGCCAGCACGACGACGACGACACCCGGAGCTCGCCGGCGGTGGTCGATCGGGCCGACCTGGCGGACCAGCTGGCGCGGATCGACTCCCTGGTCCACGAGGCCCTTGGCCGGGCGAAGGGAAAGCAGGCGACCACGCTCAAGCGCGCCAGGGAACGGCTCGAGGCCGTCCGCGAGCAGGTGACTGAGGCCCCGAGCCCTGGCGAGTGGCTGCGCGCACAGCGCGAGGACCGCTGGTCCGACGCCTCCCCCGCCGAGGCCCATCGCTACGGGCCTCCGCCTCCCGCCCCGCCGCCGCGCTCGCCGCCCGTCCAGCCCATCTCCGACGCCTCGCTGGCGCAGCTGCTCGGGGCCATGGACCAGCAGCCGTCCTCGGGAGGCCGGCTCGGCGTCCTGCAGCAGGCAGCGCCGGTGAGCTTCTTCCTGGTGAGGCAGGTGCAGGTGCTGCTGGGGCGGCTCCCGTTCGAGCCGGACCAGGTCCAGGCGGCCCGCCTCCTCCAGCCGCGCATCCTCGACCGGGAGAACGAGCGCCTGCTGGACGGCTGGCTCCGGGGGCCTCCGGGTCCCCAGGCCGGCCTGGTGGAGCGCCAGAGCTTCGAGGCGCGGTCCAGCGTCAGGCTGCCGCCGGGCGTGTACCGGGGCACCTTCCGGGTGGCCGGCCAGAGCCTGAAGGTGGAGGGGGCGGGACGGGACCAGACCGTCATCGACGGGGACCTGGTCATCACCAGGGCCTTCAACACCGTGGCCGGCCTCACCGTCCTCGGCAGGGTGGTGTTCGAGGGGAGCCAGAACCAGCTCAGAGACGTCGACTACCGCGGCGGGATCCAGGACCAGGGGCTCATGAACCGGTACTGATCCCGGCCCTCCTCCGGCCGGGGTGGGACGGCGCGATCGGCCATCCCACGCCGCGCCCCGGCCCCCTCAGCTCGGTGGGGCGCATCCGCGGCATCCTGCCGCGCTTCCGTCCCCGAGGCCATGTCGTCCCCCCTCCCTACGGCTCGCCGGGCGGGTCCTTGCGGCCCGCCGGCTCGGGTGGCCGGGCCTGGTGGCCCGCCGCCGGACCCGCGCGTTCCGGAGCGGCCATCCGTGTCCCGGGGCCGGCCGCCTCGCCGTCGAGGAGCGCGGCCAGGGCCTCCCGGCCCGGCGCCCGAAGCGGCACCGCCAGCGGATCCACCCTGGCCCCCGCCGGGCCGCACACCGGACAGCCCCCGGCCCGGACGGGCGAGAGCCAGACGGACTGGAAGGCCCCCTGCCCGGGCGCGTCCCGGAAGATCTCCGGGTAGAACCAGTAGCGCGGCACGGTGGAAAGCGTCAGGTAGGGCGTGCCCTCGGCGACCGCCTCCTCTGCCAGGGCGCCGAGCCGGGTCCCCGGGAGGAGGAGCGACAGGGCCAGCTTCACGGCGGCGCTGGCGACGTGCTGGATGTCGGCGCCGAGCGCGCTCTCGCCGGCCAGCCTCCCGGTCCCGTAATCGGTTTCCCGCTCCACCCGCCCCGCTGTCCGCTCCGCGGCCTGGCGCGCCCGGGTGGCGCAGAGGTAGCAGGGGGTGCGCTCCGGCACGGAGAGGATCACCTCTCCGCCCCGGGCGCCGGCGTACAGGCCGACGAAGAGGGCCGGGCGCCCCCGCGCGTAGGCGAAGCGGTCGAGGGCGCGCTGGGCGGCCGGGTCGTCGGTGGCCGCCACCACCAGGTCGGCGGCGCGCACCAGGGCGTCGAGCTCCGCCGGGGCCAGGTCCTCCACCCGCGCCGGGCGGAGGTCGAGGCGCAGCGAGGGCGCCACCGAGAGCAGCCGGCGCGCCAGCGCCTCGGTCTTCGACCGCCCGACGTCCTCGGCGGCGTAGGCGGTGCGGGACAGGTTCGCGGCCTCGACCGCCTCCGGATCGAGCAGCGCCAGGCCCCCCACCCCGCTGCGGGCCAGCTGCTCCGCCAGGTACGACCCCACCGAACCCAGCCCGGCCACGAGCGCGCTCCGCTCCCGCAGCGCCGGCGAGAGGAGGCCGGCGCCCCGCAGGAGCAGGGCCTCCCGGAGCGACGCCGCGGCGGCCTCGGGGTCCTCGCCGGTGAGGCGCGCCTCCCAGCCGGCCAGCCGGGCGCGGTCGGGGTCGGCCGTGACCGCCGGGCCGCCCCGCGGGCCGAAGGCCCACCGGTACGGCCCGGGGGGCCGGAGCACCTCGCGGGCGGCCTCGAGGAGGCGCTCCCCCTCGGGCGCCCCCAGGCGCCACGGGATCTGGAGCTGCTCGGTCCGGCTCTCCCCGCAGGCGAGGAGGACCGGCGGCAGGGCCGGGTAGTGCTCGCCGGCGATGACCAGCAGCTCGACGCCGCCCGGGAGGCGAAGCTGCCCGGCGGGCGCGAGCCCGGCGCCGGCGTCGGCCTCGACGAAGACCGGCCGCTCCGCCCCCATCGCGGCGGCGAGGCGGGACAGGTCCCGCCG
>DASRTO010000601.1:0-15596 GCA_035655915.1 Anaeromyxobacteraceae bacterium | reverse complement strand
CTGCGCCGCCGGTTTCACGCGCGGGGCGGCCTCTCAGGCCCCGCGCAGGTTGCGCTCGGCCAGGGCCAGGATGGCCACCACGTCCTCCGAGGCCTGCACCGCTCCCGGGACGCGGTGAGCCTGCTGCGACAGGTCCTTGGCCAGCAGGGCCAGGAGGTAGCGCAGCCGGGCCCGGGCCTCGCCCTTCAGGGCCAGGTAGTCCTCGTGCATGGTGTTCACGTCCCAGCGACTGCCGTCGAGCCGGCTGCGCCAGGTCTCGCCCGGCGCGTCGACCAGGTTCGGCTCCGGGATGCCGAGCCCGGTCTCGTCCACCTTCGGCTCGACCGCCTCCACCACCGCCTCGGCGGCGGCGCGGCGGCCCTCCTCCTCGGCCTCCAGCCGCAGCCTCCCGGTGGCCCCGGGCCGGGCAGCGGCCTCGGCGGCCACCGCCGGACGGGCCCCCTCGCCGCGGATCGAGAAGCCGGCGCCCTCGATGGCCCAGCGGAAGGTGAGGTCGCGGCGGATGCGCCTCCCCTCGACGTCGAGCGCCTCGCCCCGCACCCGGTGCTCGCCGCCGGGGGCCACCTCGACCGGGTCGGGGACGATCCGGGCCGAGGCCAGCGGGCCGGAGGGGAAGAGCTCCGGCTGCGCCATGGGAGTCATCCCGGCCTCGGGCTCCTCGGGCGCTCCCCTCGACCCGGTCGCCTCGGCCCCCTGGTCGGCTTCGCCGCGCCCGCCCAGCACCGGCGGGAGGTCGTACTGGGGCAGGCGGCTGCGGAGCCCGCGCAGGGCGCGCCGCAGCTCCTCCACCACCTGGCGGTCGGCCGCCACGCGCCGCTCCCGCTCCAGGCGCCCCAGCTCGGCCTCGACCAGCGGCCGCAGGGCCTTCATGGCGGCGGCGAAGGCCTCGGCCGCGCCGTCGGGCACGACCCCGCGCCGGGAGCCGGGCGGCACCGTGAAGGCCGGGAACTCGATCAGCCCCGACAGCTCGCACCCGACCCAGGGCGCCTGGTCGAGGTCGAGCGCGTGCAGCTCCCCGGCATCGTCGGCGACCAGCGTCCCGGCGCAGCTCACCTGGATCGCCGGGCGTTCGGCGCCTCGCGCC
This sequence comes from Anaeromyxobacteraceae bacterium, assembly GCA_035655915.1. Taxonomy (GTDB): domain Bacteria; phylum Myxococcota; class Myxococcia; order Myxococcales; family Anaeromyxobacteraceae; genus DASTPH01. The sequence goes on along the minus strand of DASRTO010000601.1, from coordinate 14,512 downwards.
AGGTAGAGCTCGAGCCGCAGGGGCGGATGTCCCTGCACCGGGAGCTCGGCCGGGAGCGCGAGCCGCTCGCCGGTGAAGGGGCGCGGCGCCACCGGGAAGCGCTTCTGCGCCAGCCCCCGCGCCATGGCGTCCCTGATCTCCACCGCCACGCCCGAGGCCAGGATGGGGCCGCGCAGCTCCGCCGCCAGGTACTCCGCCAGGCGCCGGCCCGACAGCGCCCGCGAGGCCATGTCGTGCAGCTCGGTCACCACGATCTCGGTGAAGGTCTCGGGCGCGCCGATCTCCGGCGGCAGCTCGTCCAGGGCCACTCGCGGCGCGTCCTCGACCAGGCGCAGCACCTGCACCGGCGACCCGCCCACCCGGGAGCGGATCTCCATCCGGCGCCCGATGGACCAGAAGCCCAGCAGGCCCACGCCGTACTGGCCGGTGACCACCAGCCGCCGACGCTCCTCGGGTGACAGGTTCCGCTTGCGCGAGCTGCCGATGTTGGTGGCGATGAAGCGCAGCGCCTCCTCGCGTTCCAGCTCCGGCAGGACCCCCTCGCCGTCGTCCCGCACCACCAGCGCCGGGCCGCCCCGCAGCCGGCGGCGCTCGATGGCGACGTGGCGGGCCTGGGCGTCGATGGAGTTCTGCACGAACTCGGCCACCGCCTTGCGGGGGTCGGACTGGGAACGGGCCAGCCAGCGGATGAGGTCGAAGGGGTCCGCCGGACGGAGGGTGAGCGTGCGCGCGGGAGTCCTGGCCATCCCCGGGCAGTGTACCCCGGGATCGCCGCGGACGGGCCGGCGCCGCGGCTTCCTCCAGGGGCGGTCGGCCGTGCCTTCGACCGGGCCGCGAACGGGTTGCCCGGTTCCTGGGGCTCGGGCACGCAGTCGGGGCGGGTCAGGAGGCCCTGACCGGCGCCGGGCTCCCCGGAAGCGCGTTCTCGACCTCCGCCTCCCCCAGCCGGCCCTCCTCCACCTGCCAGATCCTCGCTCCCAGCCGCTGGCACAGGCCGCGGTCGTGGCTGGCCAGCACCACGGTGACGCCTCGATCCCGGCTCTGGGCCAGCACCGTCTCTTCGATGCGGGTGGCGCTCGCCGCGTCGAGGTGGCTGGTGGGCTCGTCGAGCAGCAGCACCTCCGGCTCCAGCACCAGCAGCCGGGCCAGGGCCACCCGCTGGGCCTCGCCGCCCGACAGCTTCTGGGCCCGGCGGTCCTCGAACCCGGAGAGCCCGAGCCGCTCCAGGGCCGCCGCGGCCAGGGCGCCCCGCCGCGAGCGCGGCACGCCGCGGGCGCGGAAGGCGACCCCCAGGTTGCCGGCCACGGTGGCGTGGAAGAGGTACGGGCTCTGCAGCAGGATCCCCACCCGGCGGCGCAGGAGGCGCAGTCGCTCCGGGCGGACCTCCTCCCCGAAGAACCGGACCCGCCCGGACTGCTGGACCAGGAGGAAGGCCAGCAGGTGGAGCAGCGTGGATTTCCCCGAGCCGTTCGGTCCCCATAGCGCCGCGATCCGCCCGGCCGGTACCGCCAGGGAGGGGATCTCCAGGACCGGCCAGTCGCCGTAGGCGAAGCGGACCTCCTCCAGCTGGTAGGCGTTCACCGGGCCTCCCGCTGCAGGACGTAGAGGCCGACGTTGACCACCAGCGCCACGGCGAGCAGGAAGGCCCCCAGGGCCAGCCCCAGCTCGAACTCCCCCTTGCTGGTTTCCAGGGCGATGGCGGTGGTCATGGTGCGGGTGAAGCCCCGGATGTTGCCGCCCAGCATCATGGCCACGCCCACCTCGGCGATGGTGCGGCCGAAGGCCGCCACCAGGGCGGCTGCCATGCCGAAGCGCGCCTCGCGGACGATCATCCCCGCCTCGTGCCAGCGCGAGGTGCCGAGCGATCGGATGGTCTGGAAGAGGCGGGGGTCAAGCGCCTGGACCGCGTTCAGGGCGAAGCTGGCGGCGATGGGGACCGCCAGCATGAACTCTCCCAGCACCATCCCGGACGGCGTGAAGAGGAGGCCCAGGCTGCCCAGCGGGCCCCGCCGCCCGATGAGCGCGTAGGCGAAGAGGCCGATGACCACCGTGGGGAGGGCCATGGAGGTGTTGAGCGCCAGGAGGACGGCGTCCCGCCCGCGGAAGCGCGAAAGGGCGATGGCCATGCCCATGGGCACGCCCACCACCGCCCCCAGGATCGCACCCAGGGAGGCGACCTTGAGGGAGGTCCAGGCCGCGAGCCAGACCTCCGGGTCGAAGCCGACGAGGAGGTGCCAGGCGGCGCGGGCGGCGGGGAGGAAGGAGTCCATCGGGCCGCCTGGACGGCGCCTACTTGATCACGTCGGGGAAGAAGAGCGGCTTTCCCTCCAGCGTGAAGCCGGCGATGAGCTTCTGCCCCTCGGGGCCGGTGAGGAAGTCCATGAGCTTCCGGGCCAGCTCGCGCTTCACGTGGGGGTGCCGGGCCGGGTTCACGGCGATGACGCTGTAGGGGTTGAAGAGCCCCGGGTCACCTTCGAAGAGGATCGCCAGGTCCACCTTCCTCTCGTAGGCGATGAACGTGCCGCGGTCGGAGAGGGCGTAGCCCCGCTTCTGGTCGGCCATTTGCAGCACCTCGCCCATCCCCTGCCCGGCCTCGAGGTACCAGGTCCCCTCCGGCCTGGCGCCGGCGGCCCTCCAGAGGGCCTTCTCCTTCTGGTGGGTTCCCGACTCGTCCCCCCGGGAGACGAAGGGGGCCTTGCCGGCGTTGAGACGGCGGAAGGCCTCGGCGGCCGAGGGCGCGCCCCCGATCCCGACCGGATCGGCGCGAGGGCCCACCACCACGAAGTCGTTGTGCATCACGGCGCGCCGGTCCACCCCGAAGCCGGCGGCCACGAACTTCTCCTCCAGCCCCGGATCGTGGACCAGGACCACGTCCACGTCGCCGCTCTCGCCGAGCTTGAGGGCCTTGCCGGTCCCCACCGCGATGACGTCCACGGCCACGTGGTTCGCCTTCTCGAAGGGGGGCAGGAGCACCCTGAGCAGGCCCGAGTTGTCAGTGCTGGTGGTGGTGGAGAGGCGGAGGCGCTCCTGGCCGGCGGCGGGAGCGGCCAGCGCGGCGGCCAGGGAGAACGAGGCGAGCTGGCGTGCCGTCACGGGGCCGCCACGCTAGTCGCGACCGCGGGCCAGTGTCAACGCTGGCGCCCGCCGCGGCGGGGCGCCCGCGCGACCCGGCTCCGGGCGGGCGCGGCCTCGTGCCCCCTCCCCGCTCCGGCCTGCCCGCCGTCGAGCCGCATCGACTGCACCCCGGCGCCCTTCACGGCGCACAGGCGCTGCAGCACTGCCGGCCGCGGCAGCTCCACCTGCCCTTGCTCGAAGGCCACCGGCGAGAGGTCGGCGAAGGCGCGCAACAGCTCGCCCGGCTCGAGCAGGAACTCCGGGCGGGACGGCCTCCCCAGGGCCTCGTTCCCCCGCATGAAGGTCTCGTAGAGCAGCACCCCGCCGGAGGCCAGCGCCTCGCGGATGGCCGGGAAGAGCGGCCGGTGCAGGTAGCTCACCACCACCACCGCGTCGAAGCGGCGCCCGGCCAGGGGCCAGGGAGCGCCCTCGAGGTCGGCCTGGACCGCGGTCAACCCGGGGACCCCGGCCAGCCCGGCCAGCGCCTCCGGGTCGCGGTCCACCGCGGTCACGGGGTGCCCCCGGGCCGCCAGGAAGCGGGCGTGGCGCCCGCTTCCGCAGGCGAGGTCCAGCACCGCACCGCCCCGGGCGACGAGCCCGGCGAAGCGGACCACCCAGGCCGAGGGCCGAGCCGGCTGCGGGTGGGCGCTCACCGCGCGGCCCGCCGGAGCAGCTCCGGGAGCCCGGGCCAGCCGGCGCCGCGGCGCAGCGACGACTTGGCGGTGGCCTCGCCCCAGCGCTCGCCACGCTCCATGCGCTGGAAGAGCAGCGCCGGATCGCGGATCCACGCCCCCCCGAGCGCGGTGACCCCCCGTGCGAACAGCGGATCGGGGACGCAGCCGGCGCTCGGGCCCACCAGCACGAACTCGCGGCAGCCGCGGGCGTGCCGAAGTACCGCCTCCAGCGACTCGTTGAGGAGGGTGGTGCTGGTGCAGACCACCCGGGTGCACTCGGCGAGGCGGGACGGGTCGAGCGTCACCGTGAGGCCGGGCGCCTCCTGCACCAGCTCGGCCTTGAGCTCCAGCACCAGCAGCGGGGTGCCCGCCTCGCGGGCGCGGCGCACCAGCGGCGGGAAGAACCCCACCATCCCCAGCCGGTCGTCGGGCCCGAGCGCGAGGTCGCCCAGGGAGTCCCGGGCCAGGTCCGGCGCGAACCCGGCCCGCTGGTAGAGGTGCCGCGTCAGCGCGTTCAGCGCCGCCAGCCCCAGGGAGCGCCCCGCCGCGTCGTCGCCCCGGAGCCCCTGCGCCAGGGCCGCCGCATCCTCCCCCGCCAGCGAGGCGGCCGGGATGGCAGCCAGCCGCTCCCGGGCGTCCCCGAGCAGGACGTAGGCCAACCCGGCGCTGCCGTCGCCGAGCTGCACGGCGCAGAACTCGCCGCGCCCCTCCGGGCCGGGCTCGGCGGCGGGCAGGAGGACGCGGGCCACCGGCGGTGGCCGAAGGGCCTCCCCGATGCGCCGCGCCGCGGCGATGAGGTCGGCCGACAGCGAGCTCACTCCACCACCCGGCCATGCCGGAACGACCACTTGCGCAGGGAGCGCGGCATGTGGCTCCCCACCGAGCCCACCACCACCGCCGCCGCCACCGCCCAGCGCTCCAGGCCCGCCACCCCCAGGAGCCCCAGCACTGCCACGTGGGCCAGGGTGGCCACGCCGCGCCCCTGCCAGAGCCAGTGCCTCCCGTGGCTCACCTCGGTGACGAGCAGGGCGGCGCCGCTGGCGAAGGCCAGCCAGCGCCAGGTCGGCAGGGAGGGGTCGGCGCCGCCGGCGAAGACCGCCCCCGCGAAGACCGCCATGCACAGCAAATGGGCGGTGCGCAGCGCCACCGCGACGGCGCGGGCGGCTCCGGAGTAGGGGTCGAAGGCCGCCATGCCTAGGCTTCGTCCAGGTCGAGGTCGCCGCGCAGCACCTGCACCTGCACCGTCGAGCCGGGGCCCAGGTCGCCCTGGGTCGCCGGGATGACGGCGATCCCATCCGCCTGGATCATGGTCTTCAGGATCCCCGTCTCCTGGCGGCCGGCGCTCCAGGCCAGCAGCGCACCCCCTCGCCGCTCCAGGCGGACGCGGAGGAACGACACCCGGCCCGGCTTCTGGGAGATCCGCTCCTGGAAGGTCGCCGCCACCAGCGGGCGGAGCACCCGGCGGTGCCCCATCATCCGCAGGATGGCCGGGCGCACGAACTCCTCGAAGGTGAGGAGGGTGGAGACCGGGTTCCCCGGGAGCGAGAACACCGGGGTGCTCCCCCCGAGGGCGAAGGCGGTGGGGCGGCCGGGCTTGATGTCCACCTTCCAGAACACCTGGCGTACCCCGAGCTCGTCCAATACCTCGCGGACGAAGTCGCGGTCGCCCATGGAGACGCCGGCCGAGGTCACCAGCGCGTCCGCCCGGAGCCCCTCGGCGAGGAGCGCCCGCAGCGAGGCGCGGTCGTCGCGGGCGATCCCCAGCGGCGCCGGCTGGGCGCCGATCTGGGCCACCGCGGCCGCCAGCGCCAGCCCGTTGCTGTCGTGGATCTGCCCGGGCCCGAGCGGCTCGCCCGGCGCCACCAGCTCGTCGCCGGTGGAGAGGATGGCCACCCGCGCCCGGCGGAACACCGGCACCGAGAGCCTGGAGCAGGAGGCGAGCAGCGACACCTCGGCCGGCCCCAGCACCGCGCCGGCCGCCAGGATCCGCTCCCCGGCGCGCAGGTCCTCGCCCCGCCTGCGGACGTGGGCCCCGGGCCGCACCGGCCCGGGAATGGCCACCGCGCCCTCCCGCTCCTCGGCGTCCTCGAGGGGCACCACCGCGTCCGCGCCGGCCGGGAGCGGCGCGCCGGTCAGGATCTTGGCGGCCGTGCCGGCGGCCAGCGGCCCGGGCCCGGGGCTGCCGGCGGGGATGTAGGCCGAGAGCCGGAGGGTGGCCGGCGCCGGCACGTCGCCCGACCGCACCGCGTACCCGTCCATGGCCGAGTTGTCCCAGGCCGGGAAGTCCCGCGGCGCCGCGAAGTCGTGGGCCAGGACCCGGCCGGCCGCGGCCGCCAGCGGGACGTCCTCGGCGCCGAGGGGGCTCACCCGCTCCAGGATGATCTTCCTGGCTTCCTCGAAGCTTGGCACGCGCTCTCCGGCGCCGGACCGGCCTCGCCCCGGGCCGGCCCGACGGTGGAATCCTACCGGATCCCCCGCGCCATGGGAGCCGGGCCGCCGCGCCCGTCCGGGGGGCGCGCCGGGAAGGAGCGCCGGGCGTCGCGGGCGGGCCGGGACCGGCGGCTGCGACGGACCGCCGGCGCGGCTATCTTCCGTCGGGCCGAACCGCCGGGGCCTCGCCGCGTCCGGCGCGGAGCCCGAGCGAGGTCCCATGCCCATCGACATCCGGCGCAGCCACGTCCGCAGGTTCGACCCCTCGAAGCTGCAGAAGCTGAACCTCTTCGAGACCCCCCGTTTCTTCTGCGACGTCTACTGCCTGGAGCCGGGCCAGGCGCAGAAGCCGCACCGGCACGACGCCGCCGACAAGGTGTACCTGACGCTGGAGGGCGAGGTGCTGGTGCGCGTCGGCGAGGAGAGCGTCTCGCTCCCGGCGGGCGTGGCGGCCCTGGCGCCCGCCGGATCGGAGCACGGCCTGGAGAACCGGGGGCCGGCAAGGGCGGCGGTGCTGGTGTTCATGACCAGGTGATGCTCGGCCGATCCGGTGTCCCCGGCGGCCCGGCCTCGGGCATCGTCAGGAGCGCCCGCGAGGACACGCGCCCGCGGGCGAGGCCCGGGCGCGCTAGCCTCCGCCGCGCCGGGTGTAGGCATCGAAGCGGGCCAGGAAGGCCTCCCGCGCCGGCCCGTCGAGCCCCAGGAAGCGGAAGCGGACCGCAAGCACCGGGAGGGACACCAGGGCGATGCGGCGGGGAGACCGCTCGCGGAGGGCGATGCGGACCTCACCGGGGCCGACGGCCAGGGCGATCTCGTCGCCCTCCAGCCGGCTCGGGGCGTGGCGGGTGGCGCCGCCGAGCCAGCGCATGAAGTCGGCCCGGGTGCACCCCATCTCCCGGTCGAGGACGAAGGGCTCCTCCACGGCCGTTCAGCCTCCGGCGATGGGAGGCCAGATGGCCAGGGCGTCCCCCTGGCGGAGCTGGTGGCACGGGCGCTCGGCCGGGGGGATGTAGTGGCCGTTGACGAGGACCAGGTGGACCAGCGGGCGCGGCATGTTGAACTGGTCGATGACCGCCTGCACCGAGGTGCCCTCCGGGACCTCGACGGCTATCTCCCCGCGGGAGCCGCCGTGGGGGTCCTGGGGCGGCAGGTAGTCCCTCAGGGTGGCGAAGGCCTTGAAGGTGATGTGCACGCCTCCCCCATCTAACCGCCCTCAGGCCGCCTTGCCGGGCCGGCGGTCCTGCGCCTGGGCCCGGGCCAGGTAGGCCTCGGCGAGGCGCGTCGGATCCCGCAGCAGCCGGTCCTTCCACTCCCCGAGCCGCACCCGCCCCTGGATGAGGCCGCGCAGCACCCCCACGTGCTCGGTGAGCCCGATGGCGTTGGCGCCCACCAGGACGTCCCCGTCGAACTCGAGCCGGAGGTACCTGAACCCGGCCTCGTCGGCGCGCTCCACGTGCTCGCCGCCGGGCACGCCCTGCCACTGGCCGAAGGAGGTGGAGATGAGCCCCAGGGTGTCGAGCACGTTGATCACGGTGACGCCGCTCATGAGGGTCTCGCGCCCCACCATGTTCAGGGCGGCGCAGGCGGCCTGGTCGGCGGCGTTGGGCTGGATGGCGCTCACCAGCGGCTTCCCGGTGACCAGGTCCATGGCCTCGGCGCAGTCGCCGGCGGCGTAGATCCCCGGCACGTTGGTCTGCATGTGCGCGTCGGTCATCACCCCGAGGCCGCAGGCGACCCCCGACCCCTGGAGGAAGCCGATGTTGGGCCGCACCCCGGTGGCGGAGATGACGAGCTCGGCCGGCACCTGCCGGTCGTTGGAGAGCCGGGCCTCGAGCGGGGTGCCGTCGCCGGCGGCGCGGATGGCCTCGACGCGGGTGGAGGTGTGCACGGCGACGCCCTTCTTCTCCACCCAGCGCTTGATCATCCCGCCTGCGCCCGGCCCCATCATGCGCGGCACCATGCGGTCGCCCATCTCCACCACCGTGAGCTTCACGCCGCGCTCGGCCAGGGCCTCCATGATGATGCAGCCGATGAAGCCCGCCCCCATCTGCAGCACGCGGGCGCCGGGCCTGGCCAGGGCCATGATCTGGCGGGCGTCCGCCAGCGTCCAGCAGGGGTGGACGCCCGGAAGATCGATCCCCGAGATGGGGGGGCGGATCGGGACGGAGCCGGTGGCGATGAGCAGGCGGTCGAAGGGCAGGCTGGTGCCGTCCTCGAACAGCACCGTCCGCGCCTGGGCGTTCACCGCCTTGGCCTGGGCGTTCCTGTGCCGGATGTCGAGTCGGTCGAAGTGCGTGGGATCCTTGCGCAGGTAGGTCCCGGCCTCGTCGATCTCCCCGGTGAGCAAGTAGGGGATGGCCATCCGCGAGTAGGGCGGCTCCGGCTCGGCGCCGACCAGCACCACCACGTCGTGCGGGGCGTGCTTGCGGATGGTCTCGGCGGCGATGACGCCCGCTGGCCCGTTTCCCAGGATCACGTGCTTCATGTCGGCCTCCGCCGACTCGAGCCGCCCGGAACGGGCGGCGAGGCTCTTGGGAAACCTCGGGCCCGTCGGGTTCTCCTGTCGTGCGATGCCGCCACCCGCCAGGCAGCGGCGGAAAGTAGGGCGGGGCTCGTCCCCCGCCGGGGTTCCACGCGATCAGAGCTTCAGGCGGGCCCGGGTCTCCGGCTTCAGCTGGCCGTTCTTGTCCCACCCGCGCAGCTCGTAGTACTCGGGCAGCATCTTGTCGAGGCCGTTGACCTTGCCCTTGGCCGGGCCGGTCTTGGCAGGCTCGGCGGTGAGCCGCCTGGGGAGGGTGTCGTCTTTGGCGGCGAACCCGGCGCGGTTGTTGAAGTCCCGCTCCAGGTTCCAGATGCGCTCGCCGATGAGGTTCAGCTCGTCCAGCGTGAACTCCTCGGTGCAGGCCGCCTGGAGCTGCGGCGCCACGTCGGCCAGAGTCCAGGCGAAGCTGGTGAAGAGGCAGATGCCGGCCGAGTCGAAGACCGCGGTGGCGTCCTGGAAGGCCTTCACCAGGGCCGGCTTGCCCTCGGTCGCGAGCGGGTCGGTCTTGACCGGGATGCCCAGCACCTCGGAGGAGACGGTGTAGGAGCGGAGGTGGCAGGCTCCGCGGTTGGAGGTGGCATAGGTGAGCCCCATGCCCTGGATGCCGCGGGAGTCGTAGGCCGGGAACTCCTGGCCCTTGACGCTCATCGACAGGTCCGGGTGGCCGTACTTGGCGGTGAGCCGCTTCGACCCCTGCCCGATCTCCTTCCCGAAGCCTTCGCCCTTGGCGGTGATCTCGGCGAAGTAGGCCAGGGCCTCCGCCGAGCCGAACCGGGCCTCGATGCCCAGCTGCTCCTTCTTGAGCACGCCCATCTCGTAGAGCTCCATCACCGCCCCCACGGTGGCCCCGAAGGAGATGGGGTCCATCCCGTGCTGGTTGCACAGGAAGTTGGCGTAGGTGAGTGCCTCGAGGTCGTTCACGCCGTTGGCGGCGCCCAGGGCCCAGGCGGCTTCGTACTCCAGACCGCCGGAGGCGCCCCAGTACTCGGGCTTGTTCTTCACGGTGAAGTGGGTCTCGTCGATCTTCGAGATGCGGCCGCAGGCGATGGTGCAGCCGAAGCAGGCCTGGTTGGTGACCAGGTTCGGCTTGCCGTCGCTCTTGCGCGGCTCGTGCATGGCCTCGCCGGAGATGTTCTTGGCGCCCTCGAACTGCACCTCGCGGTGGTTGCGGGTGGGGAGGGCCCCGATCTCGTTGATGACGTTCATGAGGACCTGGGTCCCGTACTTGGGCAGGCCCTGCCCGGTCACCGCGTGGCCGGCCAGGATCTTCTTTCCCGCCTCGGTGGCGGCCATGAACGCCTTGGGGTCGCGGACGTTGCCGACGCCCTTGGTTCCCCGCACCGCGATGGCCTTGAGGTTCTTCGAGCCCATGACCGCGCCCACGCCCGATCGGCCGGCGGCGCGGTGCAGGTCGTTCACCACCGCCGCGAAGAGGCAGCCGGTCTCGCCGGCGCGGCCGATGGAGCTGACGCGGATGAGGGGATCCTGGTGCCGGTCGCGGATGGCCGGCTCGGTCTCCCACACCGACTTGCCCCAGATGAAGCCGGCGTCGAGCAGCAGGGCGGTGTCGTTCTCGATGAAGAGGTAGACCGGCTTGGGCGAGCGGCCCTCGAAGATGACCATGTCCCAGCCGGCCATCTTCAGCTCCGCCCCCCAGTGGCCGCCGGAGTTGGAGCAGGCGATGGCGCCGGTGAGCGCTCCCTTGGTGATGACAGAGTAGCGCCCGCCGGTGGAGGCCATGGTGCCGGTGAGCGGCCCGGTGGCCCAGATGATCTTGTTCTCGGGCGAGAGCGGGTCGACCTTGGGGTCGACCTCGGCGCTGAAGTACCTGGTGGCCAGCCCGCGCTGGCCCAGGTAGTCCCGCGCCCAGTCCATGTTGAGCGGCTCCGCGGCGCAGGTGCCCTTGGTGAGGTTGACGCGCAGGATCCTTCGAGCCCAGCTCATGGTCGATCTCCCGTCCTAGGCGCGCGGCTCGGCGCCGGTCTTGGCGGCCCACTGCTTCATGCGCTCCAGCCCGGTCCAGCCGGCGTCCACGTAGGTGATGGCGCCGGTGGGGCAGGCCGCCGCGCAGGCCGGGTTCCCGCCGCACAGGTCGCACTTCTGCACCTTGCCGGTGGCCTGCACGTAGTTGATGGTCCCGAAGGGGCAGGCGATGGTGCACACCTTGCAGCCGACGCAGGTGCTCTCGAACACCACCTTGGCGCCGAGGACCGCGTCGTTCTTGATGGCGTCCACCGGGCAGGCGCGCATGCACCAGGCCTCGTCGCACTGGGTGCAGGTGTAGGGCACCTTCTTGCCGGAGTGGTGGAAGTCGAACACCTTGATGCGCGAAAGCGACGGGTTGAAGGTGGCGTAGTTCTCGTAGCTGCATGCCATCTCGCACTGCATGCACCCGGTACACTTGTCGGCGTTGATGAGGAGCGACTTCTGCATGTTCATCCTCCGCGGGCCGGCGTTCCCATCCGGCTTGGGGTCAGGTGCGCGGGCGACAGGCGATGCGAATTCCTCGTCACCGGCTCGAGAAACGACCGCCGCTGAACGGGCGAAACGCTAGCAGGGGCCACCGGGTGAATCAACGGGCCTCCGGCGCACTCGTTGGGGCGCGTCCGGCCGCCGGACCCGTCCGGGACCTTTGGATGCGGCAGTTCACGGAGCGGGCCGTCCCATCCGGGCTGCCCACGCAGGCGAGCCGGCGTCCCACTCGCCGAAGCGGCGCCAGTCCCGTACCCAGAAGACGTCGTCGGCCAGCTCGAGCATGCCCACCGTCTCGCGGTCCCCGACCAGGATCCCCTGGACCCGCAGCCCCCGCTCGGCCTTGGCGCGAGCCACCGCCGCCGCCACCTCCGGCGTGGCCCCGAACTCGCCGTCGGAGGCGATGAGGAGGTCCGCCAGCTGCCAGGCCTCCTCGCCGAGCTTGGCGATGGCGCGCTCCAGCGGGCCGCAGACGTCGGTGCCGCCCCCGAAGCTCTGCCCCATGAAGCGGGTGAGCCGCTCCACGCCCCCCGCGTCCACCGCCAGCGGCATGTCGACGATCTCCCCGGGCCCGCTGAAGGCGAAGACGTGGCAGGCCCGGTTCTGGGCGTGGGCGGCGCGCACCGCCTCCAGCACCACCGCCTTGGCCACCGCCTCGGCCCCGCCCTGCATCGAGCCGGAGGTGTCGACGCACACCAGCATGGGCCCCATCTCCAGCTTCCGGTCCGGCACCCGCCGCGGGCTCGGCCGCCACACCGGCGCCTCGCGGCGCACCACCTCCTCCATCCGGTCGTCGTCCTCGTAGGTGAGCAGCGTCCGCTCGGCGTGCCGGGCGTGCCACACCAGGCGCAGGCGCGGGTGGTCGAGCAGCATGGCCTCGGCCGGCAGCATGCGGGCGATGCGGGCGGAGCGGCGCACCCCGCGGGTCTCCCCCGGCAGGTCGGGGACGCGCGTGAGGCGCCGGTCCAGCCGGGGCTCGCTCCGCTGCTCCATTTCCCGGACCTCGAGCTGGCGCGACTCGTCGGGGACCTCGGTGGGCCGGGCCCGGCCCAGCCGGCGGATGAGGCGGCCGAGCTCGGGGAGCCGCTCCACCAGCCGCCGGATGCGGACCACCTGCTGCCAGCCGCTGGACTTGAGCAGGCCGCGCAGGAGATCCCAGCGGGTGTTCTTGAGGAGGTCGTCCAGGCTTCCCAGCACGTCCCGCAGCTCGTCGATCTCGCCGCAGCGCTCCTTCCAGTCCTCGGCGAAGGACCGGAGTGCCAGGGCCTCCGCCTCCCCCGGGCCGGCGCCGCGGTCCAGGTAGTCTACGATCCGATCCAGGTGCCACAGCAGGGAGCGCAGCACCAGGTCCGTCACCGGCTCGTCGGCGGCGCAGTGGCGCGAGAGGTCGATCTCGGCGAAGGCGGCCGCCACCCCTCGCGCCAGCGCCGGGCCCGGCCAGGGGGCGTCGAGGCCGGGCCCGCGCCCGGCCAGGAGCGCCTCCCGGAGCCGCTCCACCGAGCCCAGGCGCGGCACCAGCGCCCCCAGCGAGTGGACCAGGGTGCCGAGCCACAGCCCGCGGGGCAGCCGATCCAGCGGCGCCAGCGGCGCCTCGAGTCGCTCGGTGAGCAGCGAGGAGGCGGCCGGGGGCGGGCTCACGTGGCCAGCGGCTCGTGCTCGACGGGCGGCGGCGCCAGGCCCGGGTCGACCGGCAGGCGGGGCAACGCCTGGAACGCCTCCCGCGCCCGCCCGGCGCGCAGCCGCAGGGCCCGCACCGCCTCCGTCGAGGCCGCCAGGGCCTCGTCGGCGCGCTGCGCGAAGTCGGGGTCGGCCCACAGGCTCCGGGCCCGCCAGGCGCCCAGGTCGGCGCGCCGCTCCGAGACCTCGCGCAGGTACTCGTCGATGCGCCGGGTGAGCTCGTCCACCTGGCGCAGGCGCGCCCCGACGTGCGTCTCCCCGTAGCGGCGCCGCCGCCCGGAGGCCATCCGCGGCGCCGCCGACCCTCCCTTGGCGTCCACCACCCGATCGCCCAGGTCGCCGCCGAAGCGGAGGCGGCCGCTCTCGTCGTAGTCCAGGTCGTCGGCGGCGTGCTCGGCCTCGGCCTGGGCCTCGAAGGCCTCCACCACCCGGCTGAGCCGGGGCGGGGACATCGCCTCCCGCAGGCCGAGGCGGGACGAGAGCCAGGTGGCGACGCCCGCCTGCCGGGCGGCGTCGGGGGCGGTGCACCAGGGCAGGAGCCACAGGTCCCAGAGGGAAACCGCGCCCCGCCCCTCGGCGGCCGCGGCCACCTTGAGCAACCAGACGACCTTCACCCATCGGCGATCGGAGACGTACCACCGCTGGCTCGCCAGGAAGGCCCGCAGCTCGCCGAGGACGCCGGCGACCTCGTCGGTCACCCGGACCTCCAGGGCCGCCCGGGCGATGGCCTGGCGGGCGGGCTTGGGCAGGGCCTCCACCGGCGCCGCCGGCTGGTGGGGGTCGAGGTCGAGCAGGCGGCGGAACGCCGGCTGGGTCACCGGCGCCACCGGGAGGCGGATGAGGAAGCGGTCCAGGAAGGCCTCGCCGACCTCGTCCTCGGGGATCTCGTTGGTGGCGCCGATGACGCTCACCAGCGGGCAGGTCTCGCGCCGGGGGCCGTTGTCGAACTCGCGCTCGTTGAGCAGGGTGAGCAGGGCGTTCAGGATGGCGCTGTTGGCCTTGAACACCTCGTCGATGAAGGCGATGGAGGCCTGCGGCAGGAAGCCGTCGGTCTGGCGCTCCCAGCGGTCTTCCTCCAGGGCGCTGATGGAGAGCGGCCCGAACAGCTCCTCCGGCACCGTGTAGCGCGTCAGCAGGCGCTCGAAGTAGAGGCCGTCGCGGAAGGCCAGGTGGAGCCGGCGGGCCAGCTGGCTCTTGGCGGTGCCCGGGGGGCCGACCAGCAGGGTGTGCTCGCCGGCCAGCGCCGCCAGCAGGGTCAGGCGCACCGCGGTGCGTCGCTCCAGCAGGCCGGACTCCAGGGCCGAGAGCACCGCGGCCAGCCGGTCGCGGCCGGGCGGGGCGGAGGGGCTCTCTGGCGGAGCGTCGGGCATGGGCGGCTGGCCGCCGCCGCCATGGGCGGCGGCCACCATCGTCTCTACCACCGGCCGGGGCCAGGCGCACCCTTCACCAGGCGAGGAGCCGGGCCGGCGACGCCCCCGGGGTCGTCACCGGACTGGGTGGGCCGGCGCCCCCAGGCCGGCCTGGCCGACCATGGCGGCCAGGCCGCCGCGGCGGAACCGGATCTCCCTCACCATCTCGGCGTCGGCGGCGGCGTCGAGGAGCC
>DASRTO010000600.1:0-1603 GCA_035655915.1 Anaeromyxobacteraceae bacterium | reverse complement strand
AGGGCGGCAACAACGCCGGCCACACGCTGGTGGTGGGAGGGGAGAAGACCGTCCTGCACCTCATCCCCGCCGGCATCCTCCACCCCGGGAAGACCTGCGTCATCGGCAACGGCGTCGTCGTCGACCCTGCGGTGATGGTGGGGGAGATCGACAAGCTCAAGGCCAAGGGCGCCTTCCAGGACGACCGCCAGCTGGTGGTGTCCCTGGACGCCCACGCCATCATGCCCTGGCACAAGGCCATCGACCTGGCGAGGGAGCAAGCGCTGGGGGAGGGCAAGCTCGGAACCACCGGCCGCGGCATCGGGCCCACCTATGAGGACAAGGTGGCGCGGCGCGGCATCCGCATCCGCGACCTGCTGGACGAGAAGCGGCTGTCCCGCAGGGTGGCCGAGCGCATCCCCTCGGCCCGGGAGGAGCTCAAGCGCCTGGGGGCCAGCGCCGACCTCGACGAGGCCGGCATCGTCAAGCAGTACGCCGAGCTGGGCCGGCGCCTGGCCCGCTACGCCGCCGACGCCTCGCTGGTGCTGCACCAGGCCATCCGGGGTGGGCGCTCGCTCTTGTTCGAAGGGGCCCAGGGCACCATGCTGGACGTGGACCACGGCACCTACCCCTTCGTCACCAGCTCCAACACCGTGGCCGGCAACGCCGCCACCGGATCGGGCATCGGCCCGACCGAGATCGACACCGTCATCGGCATCTCCAAGGCCTACTCCACCCGGGTGGGCGGGGGCCCCTATCCCACCGAGCTCAAGGACGAGGTGGGGGAGAAGCTGCGCCAGAGCGGCCACGAGTTCGGGGCCACCACCGGCCGCCCGCGCCGCACCGGCTGGTTCGACGCGGTGGCCCTGCGCTACGCCGCCCGCGTCAACGGCTTCACCGGCCTGGCCATCACCAAGCTCGACGTCCTCACCGGCTTCCCGGAGATCCGGGTGGCGGTGGCCTACCGGCTGGGCGGCAAGGTGGTGGACGAAATGCCCTGCGACATCGAGGCCCTCGAGCGCTGCGAGCCGGTCTACGAGACGCTGCCCGGGTGGAGCGAGAAGCTCGACGGGGTGCGCGCCTGGGGCGGCCTGCCGCAGAACGCCCGCGCCTACGTGGAGCGGCTGGCCAAGCTGGTGGGCGTCAAGGTGATGGCGGTCTCGGTCGGCGCCGACCGGGGCGAGACCATCCTCCTCGAGAACCCATTCAAGCACTGAGCGGCCGAGGGACCCGTCTCCGTGTCCCCGGCCCTCCTCGCCGCGCTGCTCCTCCTCGAGGGCCTTCCGGTGCCGCCCGAGGCCCGCCAGCTCAAGGAGGCCGGCGACCGGCGGCGCGCCGCCGGCGACGCCGCGGGAGCCCGGGAGGCCTACCAGGCGGCGGTGGCCGCCTTCGACGGGTTCGCCGAGGCCCACGAGGCCCTGGGAGAGGTCTTCCTCGGCGAGAAGCGGTTCTACGACGCGGCCCGGGAGTTCGAGCGGGCCGCCGGGATCGAGCCGGAGCTGGCGCTGGCCTGGTACAACCTGGGCTACGCAGCCCGCCGCACGGGCGACCTAGGCCGCGCCCGAGACGCCTGGCGCCGCTACCTGGCCTTGCGGCCGGACGACCTGGACGCCAGGCTCGGCCT
>DASRTO010000599.1:0-10133 GCA_035655915.1 Anaeromyxobacteraceae bacterium | reverse complement strand
GCCGGCCCCAGCCCCAGGGCGGCCATCACCGACACCGCCAGCGCCGAGAGGCCGAAGAAGAGGGCGAACAGGCCGCCCGGCGTCAGCATCTCCACCACCAGCAGGGCCAGCCCGAAGAGGATCCAGGTCCACCACGCCATGAGCGCCGCCTCCCCGCGGCGGGGCCATGCTAGCACCGCCCGGCCGTCGCCTGTGGGCCAGTGACGCCGCTTCCCCGGAGGCCGCCGCGGGGCATCGCCCGCCGAGCCAGGGGAGCGCCGTGCCCAGCCGGCCCGGTCACCGGGGCCACGCGCCCAGCGCCGCCACGGCGATGCCGACCGCGCCCGGCGCCGCGGCCGCCATGGAGCCCTCCTGCCTCCCCCGCACTCGGCGTACCACGCGGTCGCCCCGCGAAGGGACGGCCGGCCCGGCGCCCTACGCCTCCGCCCCCGGCGGCGCCTCTCCCGGCTCCTGGTTCAGCGGGCCGGCCTGGTGGTGGCAGAGGCGCCAGGCGCCGCCCTCGCGGACGAAGAGGTTGGTGGCCACCAGGCGGGGGCCGCCGGGGATGCGCTCGTGGCAGACCACGAAGGCCGTGTTCCCGGCCACATGGGCCGAGGCGGCGGTGCAGGCAACGCGGGGCGCGTTGCCCGAGAGGATGGCCTGCCAGCTGGCCATGACCTCCTCCCGGCCGCGCAGCGCGTCCCACCCCGGGTGGACGCAGGCCACCGGGGCCTCCCGGGCCCAGAGCGCCTCCATGGCGGCCAGGTCGCGGGCGGCGAAGGCGGTGTAGAAGGCGCTGTTGGCCTCGAGGACCTCGAACTCCTGTGACGACATCCGGACTCCCTGCGCCGGAACGCGCCGCCGGCCGTCAGTCGGCCAGGGCGCGCTTCCAGGCGGGGCGCTCCCTGAGGCGGGCCAGGTAGGCCTCGGTCGCGGGCAGGCCCTCCAGGGCGCCCAGCACTCGCGCCCAGGCCAGGATGGCGCCCATGACCACGTCGGCCACCGTGAAGGACGCTCCGAGCAGGAACTCGCTGCTCGACAGCAGCGGCTCCAGCGCCCCGGCCGCCTTCCGGAAGCGGGCCCTGGCGTCCTCCGACGCGGCGGCGTTGCGCTCGGCCTCGGGCTTCTTCCGCTCGGCCGAGAGGGCCATGCAGGCCGGCTCCATCTCGGTCATGGCGTAGAACAGCCACTGGTAGGTGGCGGCCCGCCCGGGCGTGGCCGGCGGGGGCAGGAACCCCATCTCGGGGAACCGCTCGGCCAGGTAGAGGCAGATGGCGGCCGACTCGAACATCCGCACCGGGCCGTCCTCCAGGGCGGGCACGTGGCCCAGCGGCTGGCGGGCCAGGTGCTCGGCGCTCCGGGTTTCCCCCTTCCCCGGATCGAGCCGCACCAGCTCGTGGGGAATGCCCAGCTCCTCCAGCATCCAGCGGGGGCGCGAGGCACGGGTCCTCGGCACGTAGTAGAGCTTCATCTCCGGGGCCTCCTCCCCGCGAGGAGTCTAACCCGGGCGCATCCGGCGCGCCGTCGCCGGCAGCGCCGCGGGATCCCGCGCCGCGTCGGCCGAGATGCACGGGAGCCGCCGGCGGGCGCGAGGCCCGCCGGCGGCTCCCTACCCCGCGCGCACTGGCGCAGCTAGCGAGCGTCGGTGGCCAGGACGGGGGCCGGCACCGCCTCCGGGCTCGCCGCCAGCTGCCCCTTGGCGACCCCCAGGTGCGGGCCGGCGTCGGCGGCGTAGCCCGGCACGCCCATCTCAGGCAGGTCGAGCCCGCCCACCTCCACCTCGGCGGTCACGCGGTTGCCCACGATCTTCCCGATGATCGCGAAGGCCAGCGCGGCCACGGGGGCCACCCACAGGATGTTGGCGGCGATGCCGATGAGGCCGGCCACCAGCTGGCCTGCGTCGCCGTAGAAGAGTCCGGTCACGCCATGGGCCACGCCGTTCAGCCCCTGGCCGTAGGTGCCGTTGGCGAAGAGGCCGAGGGCGATGATGCCCCAGGCTCCGTTCACGCCGTGCACCGACGAGGCGCCCACCGGGTCGTCGATCTTGAGCTTCTGGTCGATGAGGGTGGCGGCCACCACCACCAGCACTCCCGCCACGAGCCCGATCACCATGGCGGCCCAGGCCGAGACGAAGGCGCAGGGGGCGGTGATGGCCACCAGCCCGGCCAGCATGCCGTTGGCGAGCCAGGTGGGGTCCGGCTTGCCGAAGCGCGCCTTCACGTAGAGGAAGGCGCCGAAGGCGCCGGTGGCGGAGGCAAGCATGGTGTTCACCGCCACCACCGCCAGCCGGGTGTCCATGCCGGCCAGGGTGGAGCCGGCGTTGAAGCCGAACCAGCCGAAGGCGAGGATGAAGGTGCCGATCATCACCTGCGGGATGTTGTGGGCCGGGATGGGGTTCACCCGGCCGTCCGTCCCGTACTTGCCCAGGCGGGGGCCGATGAGCTTCGCCAGGGTGAGGGCGATGACGCCGCCGGTGAGGTGCACCACCGAGCTGCCGGCGAAGTCCACGTGGCCGTGGCCCAGCCCGAAGTTCGCGCCCAGCTGGGAGAGCCAGCCGCCGCCCCACACCCAGTTGGCGTAGATGGGGTAGATGAGCATGGCGATGACGAAGCTGAAGATCACGAACGAGGTGAATTTCCACCGCTCCGCCAGCGCCCCGGTGGGGATGGTGGCGGTGGTGTCCATGAACACCATCTGGAAGAGGAACATGGCCGCCACCGCCGGCGTGTAGATCGACAGCGGGTGGAGGGCGAAGCCGGTCATGCCGAAGAGGCCGAAGGGCTTGCCGAAGAGTGTGAGGGTGAACTCCTTCGCCAGCGAGGGATCGCCTCCGAACGTTCCCAGGGGCCCCACGCCTCCCATCTGCAGCCCGAAGCCCACCAGGTAGAAGCCGATGACTCCGATGGCGTAGACGAAGAAGTTCATGCCCATGGTGTGGGCGACGTTCTTGGCGCGGGTGAGCCCCGTCTCCACCAGGGCGAACCCCGGCTGCATGAACATCACCAGGAAGCCAGCCACCATGGTCCAGACGATGTTGAGGCCCGTCTGCGTGTCGGTGAGCGCTTTCGTGACTTCGGTGATCGTCGGGTCGGCCATCGCTACTCCTCTCCGTTCGCGCGGGACGTGTGGTGTCGGCTCCGCTCGCGCCGGGAAGGCGGGAGCGCGCCACCGCCACCCTCTTGCAGCGGGCGTGCCGGATGCCCGGCGAGGCTCCGGCCGGGCGCGGCCCCGCCCGGGCCGGGCAGCTGCTGCGGCGCGCCACCCGGAGGCCCGGACGCGGCCCCGATCGGCCGCCCGCGAGCCCGGCCAGCGCGCAGGCGCTGCTCGGCGCGCGGGCAAGGCGCCTTCCGCGCCGGGTGGGAGGCGGCCACTGCCCCGGCGCGCCACCTCGGCCCGGCGCGCCGGCCGGGCAGCTCGCTGCCCGCGGACCGGGCAGGACTACAGCAGCCGCAGCAGGTCGGCCTTGATGGCGTCGCGCGTGGGCGCGTCGGGCGCGGAGGCCAGTGCCCGCTCCAGCGTCTCGGCGGCCTTGCGGCGAAAGCCCTTCTCCGTGTACAGCGCCGCCAGGCTGCGCAGCGCCTGGAAGAAGCCTTGGCGCAACTCCGCCGCCTTCTCGAAGGCGGTCATGGCGCGGAAGGCGTCCCCCTTGGCGCGGAGCGCCTTGGCGAGGTGGTAGTGGGCCTCGGCGGAGAAGGGATCCACCCGGGTGGCCTCCTCGAAGGCGACCACCGCCGCGTCGAGCCGGCCGGCCAGGAGCAGCTCCTTGCCCTTCCTGAACTGCGGCTCGGCGTTCGGGCCTCCGACCTTGCCGCGCCCGGCGGTGGACTCCAGCACCGCCTCCACGCGCCGCAGCAGGTCGTCGAGCCGGAAGGGCTTCTCCATGTAGTCCTCGGCCCCGTAGGTCTCGCGCGCGTCCTGGGCGAAGCGCCAGCCGCGGTAGATGGCGGTCATGACGATGATGGGGACCTGGCGCGTGCGGGGGTCGGAGCGCGACCTCCGGCAGACCTCGAAGCCGTGCATCTTGGGCAGCATGGCGTCGAGGAGCACCAGGTCCGGCAGCAGCGCGCCGATCTTCCTGAGCCCCTCCTCCCCGTCGCCGGCGCTCTCGACCTGGAAGCCCCTGGAGGCCAGCGCCCGCTCCACCAGGAGGCGGATCTCCGGCTCGTCGTCCACCACCAGCACCCGCTTCGGGCCGCCCGACACCGTGGCGACGACCTCCTCCTCGTCGCCGCCCACCGCGATCTCGATCTCCTCCTCGGGGGGCGGGCCCAGGGGCTCGTCGGCCTCGAGCACCTCGGCCTCGGCCGCCGGCTCCGCCAGCGGCTCGGCCTCGAGGATGGGCTCGATCTCGTCCGGCTCGACGAGCGCCTCCACCTCCTCCGGGACCTCGACCACCTCCTCGGCGGCCCCGGCGGGGAGCACCACCGCCGCTCCCACCGCGTCCGCTCCCGCCTGGGCGCCCCGCCACGAGGCCTCGCCCCGCTCGCGCGCGTCGTAGGCGGCGGCGATGGCCGCCCGCAGCGAGGCCTCCACGGCGATGTAGGGGGAGACCTCCAGGCCGGTGACGAACCGCACCTCGTCGAGGATCTTGTCGCCGTCGCGCGGGGAGGCCATGGCGAGGTGCAGCCGGTCGCCCTCCAGCGAGAGCGGCAGGATCAGGTCGGCCTCCGCCACCGGGCGCGGCACGCGGTCGAGCGCCTCGAGCGGGACCGCGGTGCGCGAGAGATCCACCCCCGGCAACCCGTGCTTCTCCGCCAGGACCTGCGCCAGCACCTGCTCCGGACAAGCCTTCATGGCCAGGAGCTGGCTGCAGATCCTGACCCCGGCCTTCTTGGCGGCCGCTTCGGCCCTGGCGAGCACCGCGGGCGTCGCCGCCCCCCGTTGCACCAGCAGCTCGCCGGTCGTCGCCTTGAGCACGGTCGCCTGATCCCCGCCGGTGGCCACCCACCCGCCGCTGGGCCCTTATACCGCGGGTCAGGCGCCGCCGCGAACGCCCCTGAACGTGGGGCAGGCGTCCGCGGGCCGCCGGCCCGGCCGCCTCATCCCACCGTGTCGGCGTAGGTCATGACGAGGTACATCACCGCCTCGGTCTCGGCCGGGTTGCGGTAGACGTGGGGCGCGTCGGCCTCGAAGACGATGGCGTCCCCGGCGGAGAGCTGGTGGGTGGCTCCGCCGACCTCGACCTCAAGGCGGCCCCGGCTCACCGCCAGGTTCTCGACGGTGCCGGGCGCGTGGGCGTCGGCGTGCTCCACGCCGCGGGCCGCCAGCCGGAGCTCGTAGAATTCCACCCGCCTCGGCTCGTCGAAGGGGAAGAGGGCCCGCGAGCTGAAGGCGCCGTCGTGGCTGGTGAGGGTCTTGGCCTGCTCGGCGCGCAGCACCTGCGCCCCGGCCTGGGAGCGGCTGGAGATGAGAGCCGAGAAGGGGACGCCCAGCGCCGTCGAGATCTTCCACAGGACGTTGATGGTGGGCGCGCTCTGGCCGAGCTCGATCTGGCCCAGCATGGCGCGCGAGACGCCCGACTGGCGCGACAGCTTCTCCAGCGACAGCCCGCGCCTCACCCGGAGCCGCCGCAGGTTCGCTCCCACCACCGGCGCGAGGTCCGCCGAGGCGCCGTGGGCGCGCTCGTGTCCCGGGACCTCGGCCGCCTGCCGCGCCCGCCGCCCCTCCTTGTGCCTGGCCGTCGCCATGTCTCCTTATCCGTTATGACGGACACGTTGTCAACGGTCCCGATCGGCAAGCCGTTGAAATCCATGGACTTTCCGCCTAGACTCCCCGCCGTGGGATCCGGTCCCTGGCGCGTCACCTTCGTCACCAACCCCGACGACTGCAACCTGCGCTGCTTCATGTGCGAGGGGCACTCGGGCCTGGCCCGCGCCGACGGCCCGCGCCAGGGGGCGCCGCGGCGCCTGGAGCTGGCCCTGGTACGCCGCGTCCTCGACGAGCGCCGGGGCCAGGGGCTCGCCGAGGTCATTCCCTCCACCATGGGCGAACCGCTCCTCTGGCCGGACCTTCCCGCCTTCCTCGACCTGTGCGCCCAACGTAGACTCAAGGTGAACCTCACCACCAACGGCACCTTTCCCGGCCGCGGCGCCGCCGGCTGGGCGGGGCGGCTCTGCCCGGACGCGTCCGACGTGAAGGTCTCGTGGAACGGGGCCATCGCCGCGACCGCCGAGTCGATCATGCGCGGCCTCGACTTCGGGGCGGCCCTCTCGGGCCTGCGCGCCTTCCTGGCGGTGCGCGACCGCCTCGCCGCCGCGGGGGGCTGGCGTTGCCGCGTCTCCCTGCAGGTGACGGCCATGGAGGCGAACCTGCCCGAGCTGCCGGCCATCGTCCGCCTGGCCGCCTCGCTGGGCGTGGACCGGGTGAAGGTGAACCAGGTCCAGGTCCACTTCGGCGAGCTCGAGGGCCAGTCGCTGCGCCGCTCGCCGGAAGCGGTCCGGCGCTGGAACGAGGCGGTGCGGAGCTCGCGGGCGGCGGCCGAGGAAGCGCGGCGCCCCGACGGATCGAAGGTCGAGCTGCAGAACCTGGTGGAGCTCTCGCCCCGAGGCGAGCCGGCGCCGCTCGGCCCCTGCCCCTTCCTCGGCCGCGAGGCCTGGGTGACGGCGGACGGGCGCTTCGCCCCCTGCCCGGCCCCCGGCGCCGCCGGGGGCGTCCTCGGCGACTTCGGCTCGCTCCGCGAGCGGACCCTGGGCCAGATCTGGGAGGGCCGGCCCTACCGCGACCTCGTGGCCGGCTGGCCCGGTCACCCGGCCTGTCGCCGGTGCAGCTTCCGGCGTCCCGGGGGCGCCTAAACCAGCGATCGCGATCGTGAACCAAGCGCGGGGAGGGGCCTTGCCGCGGGCCCACCGAGGTTGGGGCGGGGGCTCGTCCCCCGCCGGGAGCACACGGCGACGAGGGCGCAAGGCCCCTCCCCACGGGATCGTGGCAACCGGGCACGGCTATCAGGTGCGCGTCCCGCGCAGCTCGTCGGGCAGCTCGTTGGGCGCGGCCGCGCCCCCAGGGCGCGGAAAGTGCTCGGCGAGCGTCGCCCCCACCAGCCCGATGGCGTCGCAGAATCCCGCCGCCGGCTCGCCGCGGCGGATGCCCGCCACCAGCGCCTCCACGCCCCTCTGCCACCCCTCGTCGCCCATCTTCTGGTGGATGCCGTGGTCCCCCAGGATGTGGGCGCGGTGCTCGAGCAGCGAGGCGAACACCAGCACGCCGGTGCCGTGGGCGGTCCGGTGCAGGCCGTTCTCCACGAATGCGCGCAGCGCCCGATCGCGTGTGGTCTGGTCGAGGTCTCCCTTCCCTGCGAACAGGCGCTCCACCGGGTCGAGCCGCGACAGCAGGGCCCCCAGGATGCCCGCCGCGAGCTGCAGCACCGGCAGCTCCCACAGCGCCACCTCGAGGCGGGCCACCTCGATGGCCGCCGTCGCCACCGCGGCCAGCAGCACGCCGCCGATCCAGGGCACCTCGTCGTAGCGGCCCGACCGCTCCACCACCACCGGGACGATCTGCGAGAGGCTCCGCGCCTCGGCCTCGCGCACGGCGCGGGCCACGCGCTCGCGGGCTTCCGGCGGAAAGAAGCGATCCAGGGTCATACCGTCCTCCTACCAGCTGCCCGACGCGCCGCCGCCGCTGAAGCCGCCGCCCCCGCCGCTCCAGCCCCCGCCTCCGCCGCCTCCGCTCCAGCCGCCGCCGCCCCCGCCGGCCCACGGACCGCCGAAGCCCCCCCACGAGCCGCGCCGGCGCCCGAAGATGGCCCGCAGCACGAGGGCCACGATGATGAAGCCGAGAATCAGTGGAGCGCCGCCGGCGAGCAGCAGCCCCACCAGGAGCCCGACCGGGAACGGCAGCCCCTCCACGGGCGCGCCGCGCGTGCGGGGCGCTTCCACGCCCTGCGGCAGCGATCCCAGCGCGGCCAGGATCTCCTGCCCCGCCCGGTACAGCCCCTCGCCGTAGCGCCCCTGGCGGAAGGCCGGGGCGATGGTGTTGCGGATGATGCGGCCGCTCTGGGCGTCGGTGAGGCCGCCCTCCACGCCCCCGCCCACCTCGATGCGCACCCGCCGATCGTCGCGGGCCACCACCACCAGCACCCCGTTGTCCTTGCCCCGGGTGCCGAGCTTCCAGGCCTCGGCCGCCCGCATGGAGAAGGACTCGATGGCCTCCCCTTCCAGCGAGGGGACGAGCAGGTACTGGAGCTGCACGCCCGTCCCGCCCTCGCGGGCGCGTGCGGCGCGGCAGAGGTCGGCGAGGCGCCGCTCCCAGCCGGCGTCGAGCAGCCCGGCCTCGTCCACCACCGGGCCGGTGAGCGCCGGGATGCGACGCTCGGCGGCGGCCGGCAGCGCCGCCGCCAGGAGCAGCGCTCCGGCGGCGAGCCACCCCCGGGCCATGAAGGCCCGCCCGACCGCGCGGGTCACCGGCACCGCCCGGACTAGAACTTCACCTTGGGCGCCTGCTCGGCGCCGGGGGTGGTGGCGGTGAACTGGGCCTTGGCCGCCTTCTTGTAGAAGACGGAGTTGGTCCAGCTGGTCGGCGGCACGGTGACCAGGTCGTTGAAGGCGCGCACCGCCTCCACGTAGCGCCGCCGCGCCGTGGCGATGCGGTTCTCGGTGCCCTCCAGCTGCACTTGAAGGTCGCGGAAGTTCTCGTTGGCCTTGAGCTGCGGGTAGTTCTCGGCCACCGCCAGGAGGCGCCCCAGCGCGCTGCGCAGCGCGCCCTGCGCCTCCTCGAACCGCTTCAGATTCTCGGGGCTGAGGTCGTTGACGGTGAGCTGCACCTGGGTGGCCTTGGCCCGGGCATTCACCACCGCCTCCAGCGTCTCGCGCTCGTGGGAGGCATACCCCTTCACGGTCTCCACCAGGTTGGGCACCAGGTCGGCCCGGCGCTGGTACTGGTTCTGCACCTCGCCCCAGGCAGCGGCCACGGCGTTGTCGGCCTGGGGAATCGACTGGATGCCACAGCCGGAGAGGGCGGCGGCGAGGGCCACGGCGGGAAGGGCTCGGGCGTTGGTCATGGGCCAAGGGTAATGCAGGCCGCGGCGCTGTAAAGCGAAACCGGACGCCACCCCTCGACCGGGGAGGCCGTCACGCCTCCGGCGCGGCGCCGCGCATCTGCGGCAGGCGGCGCACCCGGCGCCGGTAGAGCCAGGTCCCCAGGAGGCCGATCCCCAGCGCCATCGCGCCGAAGCGCCCCAGCCCGCCGAGAACGGCGAGCGATTCGCCTTCCGGCACGCCGATTCGCTCGAGGAGCCCGCGCCAGCCGGGCACGAGCCGGAACATGGCCCAGAGGTAGACCAGGTACGCGCCCAGCCCGGCCCACAGCCACTGGATCCACAGCATGGCCGGTACGCCGGCTCGCCGGCGTACCAGCCACAGCATGAGCGCCAGGTGGGGGAGCGCCACGGCCAGCGCCAGGGGCGCGGTCAGGGCGTCCCGCGCCGCCATGAGCGCCAGGACGATGGGGAGCCACAGCACCGAGCCCAGGAACCCTCCCCACAGGTTGAGGCGGCTGGCGCCGTGGCGGCGCACGTACGGGTCCACCTTCGCCCAGCGGAAGGCGCGCGCCGCCTCGACGTTGCGCATCCACAGCCCGCAGTGGGCGCAGGCGAAGTCTCCCGCCTCGCGGAAACCCGCCGGCAGCTCCAGCCGGTGACCGCAGCCGTGGCACTCGACGACGGCCATCCACGATAGATTAGCATTTCCGCAGCCGGCCATGCCCCGCCGCCCCCCGCGCCCGCCCCAGAGGCCACTCCCCCGCGGCTGGTCCGACTTCTACGCCGTGGTCCGCCGCATCCCCCGGGGCCAGGTTTCGACCTACGGTCAGGTGGCGCTGCTGGCCGGCCGGCCGCGGGCGGCCCGGCACGTCGGCTACGCCATGGCGGCGCTGCGCGGCACCCGCCATCGCATCCCCTGGCAGCGCGTCATGGGGGCGCGCCCGCGCGGCCTGGCCGCCGTGTCCATCCTCGACCCCATGGGCGCGGCCACGCAGCGGCTGCTGCTGGAGCGCGAGGGGGTCCGCTTCGACGAGCGCGGCCGGGTGTCGCTCGCCGAGCACGGCTGGCGCCCGCGCCGCCCGCGGCGGCGCTGAAGGCGGGGCCACTCGCGTGGCCTCCGTAGGGCGGGGGCTCGTCCCCCGCCGGGGCTCGACGCGGGCGTTCGCCGCCACGGCAGCCC
>DASRTO010000598.1:0-3020 GCA_035655915.1 Anaeromyxobacteraceae bacterium | reverse complement strand
TTCCGGGAGGCCGAGGCGGAGCGGCTCCTCTCCTCGGGGACCCTGCCCCTGGGCGAGGTGGCCCTGAGGCTGGGCTTCGCCGACCAGACCTCCTGGAATCGCGCCTTCAGGCGCTGGAAGGGGATGTCGCCGCGGAGGTGGATGTCGCGGGAAGCCGCGGGCGGCGCGCCTCCCGGCGCAAGGCGGCGAAGGTCGCCGGGCCGGCCACCGCCGCGGCGGCCATGAGCCCGCTCATGGCGGTCCCGCCGATTCCGAGCATGAGGGCGTCGGCGCCGCAGAGGAACAGCCCCTTCACCGGCGTCCGCGCCTGCAGGAACGGCATGTCGAGCCGCTCCGGCGTGAAGGGGATGCCGTAGATCTCCCCGCGCCGGTGGCCGGTGAATCCCTCGGTGGAGAGCGGCGTGGACAGCTCCCGGTAGGCGACCAGGGAGCGGAAGCCGGGGAGGCGGCGCTCCACCGCGGCCAGGAGGGCGTCGGCGATGCGCTCCTTCAGCGCCTGGTAGTCGGGGCCGCGCCGCTTCCAGGCGGTGCCGGCCCAGCGGGCGAAGTCGTCCCAGTCCACGGCGGTCACCACCTCGGCGGTGTGGGCCCGTGCCTCCGGGTCCTTGAGCGAGGGGAAGGAGAGGTAGACGTGGGAGACGTCGCCGCCGGGCACGCCGCCGCGCCGCGCCCAGAGCGCGTCCTGATCCAGGGTGTCGTGGATCCAGAAGTTCTCGCCGCGCACCCCCAGCCGCTCCGGCGAGGCCGAGAGCCCGAGGTAGAGCGACACGTGGGCCATCCCGGGCTCGACCCGGGCCAGGGCCTCCCGGAAGGGAATCGGCACCTCGGGCGGCAGGAGCTCCAGGAAGGTGGCGCGCGCCCCGGCGTCGGAGATCACCACCGGGGCCCGGATCTCCTCGCCGCCCCCGAGGCGCACCCCCGCGGCCCGACCCCGCTCCACCAGGATGCGCTCCACCTCGGCCCGCACCCGCACCGCCCCGCCGGCCGCCTCGATCACCCTCCGGGCGCACTCGGCGACGCGCGCCGCCGACCCCGACGGATAGAAGCCGCCCTCGAGGTAGTGGGCGGTGATGACGGCGTGGGCCAGGAAGGCGCTGCGGGAGGGCGGCAGGCCGTGATCGCCCCAGCGAGCGCCCAGCACCGCCCTGAGCCGCTGGTCGCGGAAATGGGAGTCGAGCACCGAGCGGGTGGTGCGCCGCGCCAGGCGCCAGCGCCGGGCCATGAGCGCCCGCGCCACGGCGGTCACGGGGGCGGGGGCCGTGCCGCGCATCCCCAGGATGGCGGTGGCGCTGGCGGCGCGGTCCACGTCGCGCAGGTAGCGGCGGACGGCGCCGGCCTCGGCGGGGAAGGCCCGGACGAGGTCCTCGGCGAAGCGCTCCCGGCCGGAGCGGATCTCGAACTCGAACCCGGGGAAGACCAGGCGCTCGAAGGGGTCGGGCATGCGGGTCCAGGCGAGCCCCCCGCCGGTGGTCACCCACAGGACGTCCCGCAGCGTGCCCGGCCGCCGGACGTCGGCGCCGACGTAGTGCACCCCCACGTCCCAGGTCCAGCCGCCTGGGCGCGAGAAGGTGTGGGTGAAGCCGCCGGCTCGCCAGTGGCGCTCCAGCACCAGCACCCGCAGGCCGTGAAGGCGCGACAGCAGCGCCGCGGCCGACAGGCCGCCCATGCCCGAGCCGACCACCACCGCGTCGAAGTCCCGTACGACCGACCGTGCCATGACGACCTCCTGGCGGCGGAGCCCTCCGCCGACCCGAAGATGCCGACTCCGCGGCCGGTGGGCTTGGCCGCACCTGCCCGGATCTTGGCTTCTCGTGCCAGGCGCCCTGCCCGCGACCCTCTCCCGGGGCCTCGGCCGTCACTCCCG
Source organism: Anaeromyxobacteraceae bacterium (assembly GCA_035655915.1). Lineage (GTDB taxonomy): Bacteria > Myxococcota > Myxococcia > Myxococcales > Anaeromyxobacteraceae > DASTPH01. The sequence goes on along the minus strand of DASRTO010000598.1, from coordinate 1,156 downwards.
CGGCGGCTCGTCCCCGGAGAGCCAGGGATCACTTCCTGGGGGCATCCCCCTCGTTCTCGACGAGGATGGTGAATTCCACGCGCCGGTTCTTGGCGCGCCCGAAGGCGGTGGCGTTGGAGGCGATGGGCTTCCCGAAGCCGTAGCCGGCCGGGACGAGCCGGTCGCGGCCGATGCCGCGGGCGGTGAGCGCCTCCACCACCGCGCGGGCCCGGCGCTCCGAGAGATCCAGGTTGTAGGCCTGGCCGCCCACGTTGTCGGTGTGACCCTCGACCCGGATGCGCTTCAGCTCGGGGTGGGCCTTCACCAGCGCGGCGATCTCGTCCAGGACCCGCTTCGACTCCGGCCGGATGGTGGCCTTGCCGGTGTCGAAGTTGATCATGTCCTTCAGCGAGAGCCGCTCGGTCTCGATCTCCACTACCGGCGCCTCGCCCACCGGGCAGCCGTCGTTCTGGGCCGGACCGGGTTCCTTGGGACACTTGTCGTCGATGTCCGGGATGCCGTCGCCGTCGGCGTCGGGGCAGCCCTCCAGCTCCTTCGGCCCCTTCACGTCCGGGCAGCGGTCCTCGCTGTCCATGACCCCATCGCCGTCGCTGTCGCGGTCCGGGCAGCCCTGCAGCACCCGCAGCCCGGGCACGTCGGGGCAGCGGTCCTCGTCGTCGGGGACGCCGTCGCCGTCCCGATCGGACTTGATGGTCTCCCAGCGCACCCCGGCGAAGAGGCGGAAGGTCTCGCGCCCCCAGGCCGCCGAACCCAGCCCGGTGCCCAGGCCCAGCTCGCACGCCAGGTGCTCGCCGAGCTTGCCGCGCACGCCGAGCCGGCCCGAGACCGGGGCGCTGTAGCGGGCGGTCCCGCCGGTGATGCCGCGGGGGACCTGGCCGGAGACGTCGGCGATGGCCCGCACCGAGCGGAACTGCCACCAGGGTCCGAAGTCGTAGCCGCCGCCCAGGCCCCAGGTGAGAGCGTCGTGCACCACCAGCTGCAGGAACTGGCCGGGCGAGCGGAAGAGGTAGCCCAGCTGGCCGTCCACCCGCCAGCGCTCGCCGCGCACCGTCGCCACCGCGCTGGGGATGGCCATGAGGCCGTCGGAGGCGAAGGCGTCGGGGTCGCCGGTGGGGAGGCGCACGTCGGCCAGGGCCGAGAGGCCGAACCCCGGGCC
>DASRTO010000597.1:0-4580 GCA_035655915.1 Anaeromyxobacteraceae bacterium | reverse complement strand
CTGGTGGGTGAGCGGCAGGGTGATGGCCGTTCCGGCACGTTCCTCGACACCATGGGCCGCGCCCAGCTTCAGGAGGGCCAGGGCCAGTCGCTCCGAGGACCACTTGTGGCTGGATTGTCCACGGTCGAGGGACATCTCGGCGAGGTGCCTCGAGAGGACGCAGGTGAAATTGAACCCGATCCGGGGAATGGTGGAGAGAAGCTGGAGGAACGTCGTGGCCGGGATCACGGTGACCACGCAGGTCGTGAGCGCCCTGGCCAGGAACGGGCGAGCCGGGACCGTCAGGAGAAGCTCCCCGAACACGTCCCCAGGTCCAAGGACGCGAAGGATGGACACCTGGCCGCTCTGGGACAGGTGACTCAACGTGACCAGTCCAGATTTCAGCACGTAGAGGGCGTCCGGCGCGTCCCCTGGCGAGAAGATGGGTTTCCCCTTGGAGAAGTGCCTTTCGGGGCACATCCTCGCCACCTGCCGGTGCTCCTCAGGAGAGAGCTCCTGCCACAACCCGGCCGGCGAGGTCACCGGAACGTTCCCCGGGGGTGCCATCACACCTCCAGCACCACCGGCAGCACCGCCGGGCGGCGCGCCTCCTCGCGGCGGAACCAGCGGCGCACCGCCAGGCGCAGGGCCTCCTCGACCGCCCGGGGGTCGCGGCGCACCTCGGGCGGGAGGTCCGCGAGCGCGCCCTGCACCGCCGAGGCGATCTCGGGCTCTCGCCCAGCGAGCCCCGCTGCGCCGAGCCCCAGCACCTCCGGCCCGCGCACCACGGCGCCGCCGGCCCGGTCCAGCACCAGCACCACCACCACCAGGCCCACCTCGGCGAGGCGGCGGCGGTCGCGCACCACCGCCTCCGCCACCTCCTCGAAGCCGGCGTCGCGGTCGGCGAAGACCCTCCCCGCCGGGATGGGCTCGGCGCGGCGCACCCCGGCCCCGGAGACCTCCAGCACCTCGCCGTCCACCGCCACGTGCCGGCGCCCCTCGGGCAGGCCCTCGGCGGCGGCGTGGGCGGCGTGGCGGACGAGGTGGCGCAGCTCGCCGTGGATGGGGAGGAAGTGCTCGGGGTGCGCCAGGGCGATGAGGCGCCGCTGCTCGGCCTCCTGGGCGTGGCCGGAGGCGTGCACCGGCCGCAGGTCCTCGTAGACCACCTCGGCCCCGAGCCGCACCAGGGCGTTCACCACCTCGGCGATGGCCACCTCGTTGCCGGGGATGAAGCGCGAGGAGAGCACCACCAGGTCGCCGGGCGCGAGCGACAGATCGGCGTGCTCGCCGCGGGACAGACGGGCGAGGGCGCTGCGCGGCTCGCCCTGGGTGCCGGTGGCGAGGACGCACAGCTCGCGGGGGGCGAGGGAGCGCGCCTCCTCGGCCGAGGCCACCAGCCAGGGCGGGAAGGAGAGGTACCCGAGAGCCATCCCCAGGCGGACGTTCTCCTGCATGGCGCGGCCGAGGAGGAGGAGCCGCCGCCCGCGGGAACGGGCGGCCCGGGCCAGCAGCTCGATGCGGTGGAGGTTCGAGGCGAAGCAGGAGACCACCACCCGGCCGCGGGCCTCGTCCAGGAGGCGCCCCAGCGCCTCGCCCACCGCCGACTCGGACAGGGACCAGCCCGGCCGCTCGGCGTTGGTGGAGTCGGAGAGCAGCAGCCGCACCCCGCGCCGCCCCAGGGCCTCGATGCGCCCGAGGTCCATGGGCCGCCCGTCCACCGGCCGCTGGTCGATCTTGAAGTCGCCCGAGTGGAGGAAGGTCCCCTGCGGCGTCTCGATGGCCAGGGCGCAGGCGTCGGGGATGGAATGGGTGACGTGGACCAGCTCGGCGCGGAATGGGCCCCCTCCGCGGACGTCGCCCGGGGCGGCCTCGCGGAGGTCGGCGGCCACGCCCGCCTCCGCGAGGCGCGGGCGCAGGAGCGCCAGCGCCAGGCGCGGGCCGTGCACCGGGGCGCGCACCTCGCGCAGGAGCAGCGGCAGCGCCCCGATGTGGTCCTCGTGGCCGTGAGTGACCAGGATGGCCTCCACCTGCTCGCGACGCTCGCGCAGCCAGGAGAGGTCCGGGACCACCACGTCCACGCCCACCGGCTCGCCCGGGAACATCACCCCGCAGTCCACCACCAGCAGGCGCCCGTCGCACTCCAGGACCAGGCAGTTCATGCCCACCTCGCCGAGGCCTCCCAGCGCGGCGATGCGGACCGGCGGCGCCATGCCGGCACTGTACCCTGGCTCGGCGTCATCCGTGCGGGCCGTCCCGGCCGGCTGCCCCGCCGGGCGCGCTTCGGCTATGTTCCCTCCCTCCCGATGGACCCCATCCTGGATCCGCTCAACGACGCCCAGCGCGAGGCGGTGCTGCACGGCGAGGGGCCGCTGCTGGTGCTGGCCGGCGCCGGCTCGGGGAAGACGCGGGTCATCGTGCACCGCATCGCCCACCTGGTCCGCGACCAGGAGGTGGCCCCCTGGCACGTGCTGGCGGTCACCTTCACCAACAAGGCGGCCGGCGAGATGCGGGAGCGCCTCTCGGCCCTGCTCGGCCCGCAGGCGCGGGAAGCCTGGGTGCAGACCTTCCACGCCTTCGGGGCCCGGTTCCTGCGCCGCGAGGCGGCCCGGGCCGGGCTGCCCCCGGAGTTCGCCATCTACGACGACGGCGACCAGATGTCGCTCGTGAAGCGGCTCTTCGCCGAGGCCGGCTGGGGCGACGGCGACCGGCTCACCCCGCGCGAGGCGCTCTCCCGCATCGACCGCTGGAAGAACCTGGGGCTGTGGCCCGACGAGGCGCGCCCGGCCGAGGGCGACGCCGAGGGGCAGGCGGCCCTGGAGATCTACCGCCGCTACCAGCGGGCCCTCTCTCGGGCCGGTGCCGCCGACTTCGGCGATCTCCTGGTGCGGCCGCTCAAGCTGCTGCAGGGAGACGAGGCGCTGCGCCTCCGCTGGGCCGGGCGCTTTCGGTATCTCATGGTGGACGAGTTCCAGGACACGAGCCCGGTCCAGTACCGCCTGGTGCGCCTGCTCGCCGGCGAGGCGCGGAACGTCTGCGTGGTGGGCGACGACGACCAGGCCATCTACCGCTGGCGCGGCGCCGACGTCGCCAACATCCTGGAGTTCGACCAGGACTTCCCCGGCACCCGCGTCGTGAAGCTCACGCAGAACTACCGCTCCACCCAGAACGTGCTCGACGCCGCCCACGCCGTCATCTCGCGGGCGCGCCGCCGTCGCGAGAAGCGCCTCTGGACCGAGCGGGAGCGCGGGGAGCCGCTCCGGCTGCTGGTGGGGCAGGACGAGCACGACGAGGCGGAGCGCGTCGCCCAGGCCGTCCAGGCCGAGCGCCTCCGGGGCACGCGCGGCGACGAGGTGGCGGTCCTGTACCGCGTCAACGCCCAGTCGCGGCCGGTGGAGGCGGCGCTGCGGGCGGCCCGCATCCCCTACGTCATCGTGCGCGGCCAGAGCTTCTACGAGCGGGCCGAGGTGAAGGACGCGGCCGCGTACCTGCGCCTAGCGCTGAATCCCCGCTCCGACCTCGACCTCCTCCGGGTGGTGAACCGCCCGCCGCGCGGCATCGGCGACAAGACCGTGGACCGGCTGCGGGCCTTCGCCGAGGCGGAGGGGCTTCCGCTCTTCGAGGGCCTGGGACGGGCCGGAGAGGTCGAGGACCTGGGATCGCGGGCCCAGAAGGCCCTGCTCGCCTTCCGGGAGATCGTGGCCGACCTGCACCGGCGCGTGGCCGGGCTGGACGCGGGGGTGGCGGTGCAGGAGGCCATCACCCGGAGCGACCTGCTGGCGCGCCTCAGGGCCGAGGGGACCGACGAGGCCATGGAGAAGGCCGAGAACCTGCTGGAGCTGGTGGCGGCCGCCCGCGAGTTCGACGAGGCCCGGGCCGGGGAGCCGCCGCCGCGCGACCCGGAGGAGCCGCGGCCGCCGCCGCTGGCGCGGTTCCTGGAGCAGATCGCGCTCCTGGGCGAGGCCGACGCCCCCACGCCCGAGGGGCGGGTGGCGCTCATGACCCTCCACGCCGCCAAGGGGCTGGAGTTCGAGGCGGTGTTCCTGGCGGGCCTGGAGGAGGGGATGCTCCCGTACCAGCGGCCCTGGCGCCGCGAGGTGCCGGCCGCCGAGCAGGAGGCCGAGCTCGACGAGGAGCGGCGCCTCTGCTACGTGGGCATGACCCGCGCCAAGGGGCGGCTCACGCTCTCGCTGGCGCGCCGGCGCATGGGGTACGGCGAGGGCGGCCCGGGCTGGCGCGAGGCCGAGCCCTCCCGCTTCCTGGGCGACCTCCCCCCCGCCCTGTTCGGCCTGCCGGCGGCGGCCGGCCGGCCCGGCGCGCCGGTGGTGCGGCGCCCCCCGGGCTCGCTCCCGGGCGAGCCGGTGATCGAGTACGAGGACGTCGAGGGAGGGGCCCGCCCGGCGCCGCGCCCGCCGTCGCTCGCACCGCGCCCGCCGCGGGTCGCCCGCCGCGGCGAGCCCACGGTGGACTACGCCTACGACCAGCGCCCGGAGGGGGCCCGGCTTCCCTTCGCCCCCGGCGATCGGGTGCGGCACGCCACCCTGGGGGAGGGGCTGGTGCGGGCCTGCGACGGAACCGGCGCCGAGGCCAAGGTGACGGTGGCC